>JAAEPD010000187.1 GCA_024222455.1 Aureispira sp. | reverse complement strand
TGCAACTGTTCGACCTCCTGATACTAATTCAAGCGCTTGTCTTTTAAACGCTTCATCGTATTGCCGATTCACTCTTTTTTGCTTTTCATTTTTCATATCAACACAAATTTACATTATTTTTGTGTCCCGGTTTATTCAACCCTCTCAATATACTAAAAAATTTAGAGCAGTAGCATCCGCTGATTTAAGAATCAATGGAATTACTGTAGTTGCAGGAGAAAATGGATGTGGTAAAAGTACATTGTCTAAGTTGCTTTATTATCTTTATAAAACAATATCTAATTATGATGTTTTAGTTTCAAGAAAGTTAAGAAATGATTTGAGTAATGTTGCAAGATTTTTAGAAATTGCTCAAATGGAACTTTTTCGAAAAGGAATTAATCGTCAACAAAGACACGAATTTCAAACAGAATTTAGAGTACTAAGGCGAAATTTAGCTAGAAAGATTATTGATGAAAAGCAAATGATTGACTGGTTGGGCTTTGTAGATAGAATTGTTTTAGCATCTTCTTTAGAGAAATCTTTTGATAAAAAGGGGCTTGAGCGATTGATGTACATTGCTGAGGATATTATAAAGAAAATAAAAATTAATAAAAATGATATTAATTCGAGTCCTTTTGAATTAGTCAAAACACATATTAAATCTTTATTTAAAGAAGGATTTGGATTGATGAAATCGAGATCTACAAAACTTTTTAAAGAGGAGTTGAAGAATGTCTTTCATGATAATAATATTCCTGAAATTTTTGATGTTTTTGAGTTTGGACAAGAAATAGTGTCACTTAATAAATCGAATTTATCAATTCCATATTCTATCCAAAGTGCAATATATATTGACACACCAATGGTAATTGGACTTAACTTGGAGCGAAACAGTTATTGGAATGACTTAAATAAGTTATTAAAACAAAAAAATGTAAATTCATTTTCTGAATTTTCTAACATAATTTCTAATGAAATTATTGAAGGAGATGCTTCTGTTGATGAGAGTATTTTAGGTATAAGTGATTTTTTGTTTAAACGTTCAGATGGTTCAATCTTTAACTTATTAGATTGCGCAACAGGAATTAAATCTTTCAGCATTCTTCAGTTATTATTGAAAAATGGTTCATTGACTGATAAGACCCTCTTAATTATAGATGAGCCAGAATCTCACCTCCATCCTCAGTGGATAATAGAATATGCCAGATTAATTGTATTACTTAATAAATACATAGGGATTAAGTTTTTTATAGCTAGTCATAACCCTGACATGGTTAGTGCAATAAGAATAATTGCAGAAAAAGAGGAGTCACTAGAAAAGTTAAATTTCTATTTAGCAGAAAAAGAATTATCATATTCCTATAACTATAAGCATTTAGGAATCGAAATTGACCCAATATTTGAATCTTTCAATATAGCATTAGATAGAATGAATTTATATGGAGGAGAAATGTAAAAAATAATATGAAGTATTGTAGTAATTTAACAAGAAACCATTGTGTAAGTAAAAATGATCCCCAAATTTTATCTTGTATAAACAGAATACTTAGCAAAGATGGTTGTGATGTTAATCCACCACCTTTCAATCCATTAACATATATTGTGATAGACGGTGATGCTCTGGAAGCTGTTGCTGCTATTAAATCAGGAAGAGGGCTTCATCGCAAAGCTAAGTCAATGGACATTGCTTTTGGAATTACAAATGGAAGTTCTAACCAAATTCAATTGGTTGAACTAAAATTCAATTGCACAACTTTTTATCGTTTAGATAAAACCAGTTTTGCCCAAAAAGTAAGCGGAACAAAAAGTGCATTAGGAACTTCTGTAAATATTAGTTCTTCTTATTATATAGTTTTTAAAGTTTCTACTTTACAACAAGGACGAAGATATTTGTTTCGTCAGAACCCTCGACTAAATAGTAATTTTAAAGCTGTTGATATAAATGGATTATTTGCTCAGTTTTTTTAATAATAACCAACCTGTGTTTACTCAATATTCTCCCAAGCCAAAGCAGCTGCACCCAATAGTGCTGCATGATTTTCGGGAACTTGAGATTGCCAAAGTTGAACTTTATTTTTGAAGATATTGAGGAGGTTTTGCTCCATGTACTCTTTGGTTGGTTTTAGGAGCAGGTCGCCAGCATTGGCTACACCTCCAAAGAAGACAATAGCTTCTGGACTAGTGATCAGAACTATATTAGCTAAGGCAAAACCTAATTTTTCGGCAGTGTAATCTACCATTTCTAGAGATAAGGCATCACCTTGTTCCGCTGCTTGGCAAACAAATTTAGCAGATAATTGATTTTTAGGAATCGAACGCAAACCACTAGGAAGGCGTACTCTTGAGAGCTGTTCTAAGGCAGTAGTAACTATTCCTGTAGCAGAAGCATAGGTTTCTAAACAACCTCTACGCCCACAGTTGCAAGGTCTACCGCCTTGTTCTACCGTAAAATGCCCCAACTCACCAGCAAAACCATCATGGCCATACATCAATTTACCATTTACCACAAAACCACTACCTACACCTGTTCCTAAGGTGACAACCATAAAATTTTTGAGGCCTTTGGCTGCACCATAGTGCATTTCGCCTAAAGCTGCTGCATTGGCATCATTGGTGATGAATACAGGTGCATCAAAATATTCTAAAAATAGTTCTCGAAGGTGTACAATACCTTTCCATGGTAGGTTTGGAGCTTGTTCTATGGTGCCACTATAGAAGTTGCCATTAGGTGCACCTATCCCAATCGCTTTGATTGCTACTTCCTTATGAGGGGTATGGAGATCATTAATCGATTTAGTAATAGCTACTACAAAAGCTTCAATTTTGGGATAATTAGCAGTTTTTAGTGTTGTTTCTACTAAAACATTACCTTTCTGATCTATTAAACCTATAGCTGTATTAGTGCCTCCAATATCGATTCCTACTACCATTATAATTACTTTATTGAGACGCAATTTTTGCGTTTTTAAGACTGAGTGGTATCTTGTTTGTACCCAATTAATCCGTAAAATACTAAATATGCATAACAAATAATAGGAACTAGATAAGATAATCTTATTCCGATAGAATCAACCAATAGACCTTGCAAGGGAGGAATGAATGCTCCCCCAACTACAGCCATAACCAAAAGGGAAGAACCTTGACTGGTATATTTTCCTAAATCTTTGATGGCTAAGGTGAATATATTGGACCACATAATTGAGTTGAATAAACCTATGCTGATAATAGACCAAAAGGCAAATTGTCCTTGCCCTAATATACTCATTATGAGAAGTATGATAACTATGCCTGCAAAAATACTTAAAGTGCGTGCAGGTTGTGAACGCCCCAATAGAAATGCTAAGTAATTCAAGACCAAAAACGCTATAAATAAACTAACTTTAGCAAAATCTAAGAACTGAAAATAAAACTCTCCATTGGTGTTTTTGATGCTAGTAACTAGGTATATAAATCCGAAAATTCCTATAGAAATAAGCCCCATTAGGCTGTATTTTTTATTGTTACTAATATTGCCATTGAGCGATACTGCACCTAGAAGTCGGCCAATCATAGCACCTCCCCAATAATAGGCTAAGAAATAGTTGGCGGCTTCTTGAGATAGTCCCATCACATCAGGATGCTGAAAAAACTTAACTAGATAGCTACCAATGGCTACTTCACCTCCTACATAAAAGAATATAGCTACAATTCCCCATTTGAGGTGACTGTATTTGAGTACTTCTAGGCCTTTTGGAATCTGCTCTGTATTGCTAAATGTTGGCATTTTAGAGACCTTGACTAGTGCTGCTGCTAACAAAAATATAATGCCATAAATAAGATAGGTTTTTCCTACTGCATCTACATTTGCTTCTCCATTAGAGAAAATCTGAAAGATCAATACTACTCCAATCAAAGGACCTATAGTTGTTCCTAAGGAGTTGAATCCTTGCGCAAAATTGAGTCGGCTAGATGCAGACTCTTTGCTGCCCATAATGGCTGCATAAGGATTAGCACAAATTTGTAATAAAGTAACTCCTGACGCTAGTACAAATAGGGCTGTCAAAAACAGAAGATAGGATTTTGCTGCTGCTGCTGGATAAAATAATAGACAACCCAATCCGCATACTATTAGACTAAAAACCATCCCATTTTTATAACCAATTTTATTGATTGGGTCATTCCCCTTGTTGCTGGATATAATGAAGTAAATAAGGGATACTACGAAGTAGGCACTAAAAAAGGCGAACTGTACTAAACCTGACTGGAAAGAGGATAGATCAAATATCTTTTCGAAGGTATTGATCAATACATCATT
Source organism: Aureispira sp. (assembly GCA_024222455.1). Taxonomy (GTDB): domain Bacteria; phylum Bacteroidota; class Bacteroidia; order Chitinophagales; family Saprospiraceae; genus JAAEPD01. The sequence continues at coordinate 18,078 of JAAEPD010000187.1, read as the reverse complement.
AGTCACAGTAATAAAACCCCACATGAAAAATAGAGAGGTGAGCAGTGCAAAAGCTCTTGGATACTGTTGACTTTGTTGTGGAGAAGAGTTATTGTTGGTGGCCATGATTTTGGGGTTATTGTCGTTCTAGGGTGTAAATAAAACGGGTGATTGGATCTGTTTTTCCAAAATAAAATTCAAAAACGAGTCGATCAGTAGTGAGCTCTTGTATGTATCCTGAAAAGTTGTCTAATAAGAGTTGTTCGTCATAGTCGAAGGAGATTTGGGAACCTGCTTCTATAATAGTGTATTTGAACTCTGTAGTGATATCTCCAATAGAACTTTTTTGTATTTCTCTGCCTGTACACTTATCGTTTTTGTTGAGGGAGCAACCATCAAACTGATAGATAACATTACCTACTGTGGATAGAGTGGTGTCTAATTGATTGTTGACATAACCTTCTTGAGCTACGAGTTTCCATGTGCCATCTAATTTGTCAACAGCATCTTGGTCTTTGCTACAGGCTGTTAGGAACAGTAAACAAGTTAGGGTGTATACGATAGATCTTATAGGCATAATGCAAATTATATTTTGATACTATTAGTAGGAATATATCCAACAATGAGGAAGCATTTTTTGTAATTTTTGAATTTCCTCTTCTGAGAAATTATTACCACTAATATAAATATCTCTTAGGCTATATAAGACAGCCATGTATTTAGGAAAAGACTTGAGTTGATTGTTAGACAAATTTAAGGATTCTAAACGAGGAATTTGCATAAGACTATTTGGTATTTCTACAAATTGATTATGACTTAAAAATAAGGATGTTAGATTCTCTAAAGTGCCCATATTTTCGGGCAGGGTTTTAAGGTTATTATGGGAGAGTGCAAGTATTTGGAGATTATTTAGGGTAGAAATACTATCAGGAAGCTGGGCTATTTGATTATTGTTGAGGTAGATAAATTTTAGATTTTTGAGTTGACCAATTTCTGTTGGAAGACTCTTGAGTTTATTGTGGGCAAACTCTAGGTAGAAGAGTTTGGAAAGACTAGTGATTTCTTTAGGTATTTTTTTGAGTTGATTGCCCCTAAACCAAATGCCAACTAAGTTTTGGAGATTTTTTATACTCTTAGGTATCCGTTTAATTCCATTTTCCCAAAAGACTATACGTTCTAAACTACTCATTCTGGTAATGACAGAAGGAAAGTAGCCTAAGTGACAATAACTAAATGATATTACTTTAAGTTTTTTGAGGTTTGTTAATTCTTTGGGTATCTTTTTCCAACGTGTATTTGTTACAGATAGATTTTTGAGTTGGAGGAGCTTAGTAATTTGTATAGGAAAACGTTTGAGTGGGTTGTCTCCTATAGATAATGTTTCTAGGGTTTTGAGGTTAGCAAAACTATTGGGTAACTGAGTTAATTCGTTTTTGTACAAGTTTAAATCTGTTAATTGACTAAGGGTGTCAATAGCATTGGGTAAAGCTTGTAGTAGGTTGTTACTTAAATCGAGTTTTTCGAGTTGAGTAAGATTGAGAATAGTTGGAGGAAACTCTGATAACCCATTTTTATATAAATTTAATGTTTTTAATTTTTTGAGAGCCTCTAGGTTCACTATTAAAATGCCTGCAATTGCCAACTGATTATCACCTAAATCGAGTTCAGTCAGCTTGTGTAAATTATCAAATTCATTGGGAGCTAGGGTTGCTAACTGGTTGGAGTATAAATCTAAATGTTCTAAATTAATAAGGGATGTTAGATCTGTTGGTAAGGTCTCAAGTTGGTTAGACCTGAGCTCTAAGTGAGTTAATTGGGTTAGATGGCTGATGTGAATTGTATTACTGCCTATATTATTGCCACTTAAATCAAGGTGTTGGAGGCTAGATGGGAATTTGATTGTGGAGATAGTTTTTTCTGCATAGTTGTTACTAAAGTCAAGATAAACTAAGTTTGGAGGAAGGCTTAAGGCTGTTGTGGCATTTTTAAAAGTATTATGATATAAGAATAGGCTGTCTATCTGAGTTAGTTCTTTGAATGTTTTAGGCAGTTTGGAGAGCTTATTATTGGATAGGTTTAAGTATTTTAGTTTAGGTAATTTATTGATTTTGTTAGGAAGATGTTTAATCTGATTGTGTCTAATGTTTAGATAGTTTAGATTAGAACATTTTAGGATTCCTTCTGGAAAGGAATCTAACTCATTAGAGGCAAGGCTAAGGCGTTCAAGGTTGCTAAATATGGCAATTGTATCTAAAGGTATCTTAGAATATTTTAGAGATTTTAGGTGTAAATCGAGTTGATAAACCTCTGTTGGATTAGCTAATGCATCAGCTATAGATGTGTAAACTTTATCTTTTTGTGCAAAAATCAGAAAAGGTGAAAATAAGAATAGGAGGCTTAGGTATTTCATGTTGAGTTTTAGAGTTTTTGGTGAAGAAACTTGATTTCCTTGAGACTAAATGCTTGTTCTTCTTGATCTATTTTGACTAAAAGGTGACCTTGGTCACTGATGCCAGAGATAATACCTTTTACTTTTGTATCGTTCTTAGGTATATAGTAGGCTGCTGCTTGTTGATAAAGATAAAGCTGACTAAGGTAATCCTCTTTTAGTTTTGTGTATTGTTTGCTGCGTAGTTGTAGGTAACGTTGTTCTATAGTTGAACAAAGTTGCTCAATTAGGAGTTTTAAATCATAGTTTTTTGAGTTGGTAAGTGCTAAAGATGTTGGGTTTGGTATTTTAGGATCAAACAGCGTTTGATTGATATTGAGGCCAATTCCTATTATACTATAATCTATAAAACTGCCTTTTAGACGATTTTCGATAAGGACACCACCTATTTTTTTAGCATTGATATAAATATCATTTGGCCATTTGATAGAAACTTGACTTGGAGCATCAATATGTTGGGCAAGCATATCCCAAATACCTAAGGCAATTGCTTGGTTGAGCAAAAATTGTTTACGAGCTTCCAAGAAGTTAGGACGCAAAACAATGCTCATCGTAATGTTTTGGCAGGGAGAAGATGACCATTTGCTGCCAATTTGTCCACGTCCAGCGACTTGTTCATCGGCGTATATGACAGTTCCTTCGATTGGACTGCTTTTTGAAATCATTTCGTTGGCATACCTATTGGTAGAATCGATGCTCTCCAAATGAATCGCAACTTTTCCTATGAATAGCGTGTTATATGGCGAAAGGGACATTATAATAATTCTTTAGCTCTTTAAAATTGCTCTAAAATTAGAAATAAACTAAATTAGAGGTTCAATAAAGTTCAAATTTATTATTTAACTAACAAAATTGGTATATTGAATAGAAAAGATTCTGCCACCGTACAAGAAGTTGACAACTTAGAGGCACTTTCTGCTGTTATAGTAAGTGCGATTCAAGATGTAAAAGGAATATCTATTGTAAAAATGGATTTGAGAGAAATGCCAGATGCTAGTACAGATATGTTTATTATTTGTACAGGTAAGTCTACTACTCAGGTCAAAGGTATTATAGATAATGTAGAGCGCAAAGTATTAGAAAATTTTGGATATAGGCCTAATCATGTAGAAGGGCAAGAAGGTGGACATTGGGTATTGGCAGATTATTTTAATGTACTGGTACATGCATTTACCAAAGAGAAACGTGAGTTTTATAAATTAGATTCGCTATGGAGTGATTCTAAAGTTACTAGATATGAAGATTTAGATTAAAATAGGATTTAGTCTAAACTCAAAAAAACTATTATCTAACAAGATTGCTTAGGCCGTTTTGTTTAACAACTTAATTCAATTACAACCATGCAAGAAAACAATTCTCCGCAAGACAACAAGCCTAAGTTCAATTACTATTGGATTTATGCGGTGATTGCTGTTATATTAATTGCACTTAATTTTTTCTCGTTTTCGGGCGCCCAAAAAGATATTGAAGAAGTAGGGGAGCTGGTAGAAATGATAGAAGAAGGCGATGTGCAACGTATAGTAGTGGTCAATAGAGACTATGCTGAAGTCTATATAAAAGATGATCGCCTTAGCGATGAAGAACATTCTGAAGTAGGTCAAACTTCTTTTGGAATGTCAAACACAGGCCCACATTATCGTCATAAGATAATGAGCTTAGATAAGTTTGAAGAAAAAATTGATGCTGCTCAAGCTACTCTTCCTGCTGAGGAAGATCATATCAAGGTGATAGCAGAAGAGCGCCATAGTATTATTGGTCCATTATTGGGTTGGGTCGTACCTATTATTTTATTGGTAGCTATCTGGATTTTCATTATGCGTCGTGTAGGCGGTGGTGCAGGTGGTGCAGGCGGACAAATCTTCAATATTGGTCGTAGTAAGGCAACTTTGTTTGATAAAGATGCTAAAGTAGATGTTACATTTAAAGATGTAGCAGGCTTAGATGAAGCAAAGGAAGAAGTAATGGAGGTTGTTGATTTCCTCAAGAACCCAACGAAATATACTAATCTTGGTGGTAAAATTCCTAAAGGAGTACTCTTAGTAGGACCTCCCGGTACCGGTAAAACGCTTATGGCTAAAGCTATGGCAGGTGAAGCAGCAGTTCCATTCTTTAGTATATCAGGTTCTGATTTTGTAGAGATGTTTGTAGGTGTGGGAGCATCTAGAGTGCGTGACTTATTTAAACAAGCAAGAGATAAAGCACCTTGTATCATTTTTATAGATGAGATTGATGCTATTGGACGTGCTAGAGGCCGTAATTCTATGCAAGGCAATGATGAACGTGAGAATACACTAAATCAATTATTGGTAGAAATGGATGGATTTAGTACCGATAAAGGTGTAATTATAGTAGCTGCAACCAACCGTCCTGATATTTTAGATTCTGCATTATTACGTCCAGGTCGTTTTGATCGTCAGATTGGTATCGATAAGCCAGACTTGACAGGGCGTGAGCAAATCTTTAAAGTACACTTGAAGTCTTTAACAATAGGAGAGGATGTAGAAGCTAAAAAATTAGCAATGCAAACTCCAGGTTTTGCAGGTGCAGAGATTGCCAATATCTGTAATGAAGCTGCATTGATAGCTGCTCGAAAAAGCAAAAAAGCTATAGAAATGCAAGACTTCCATGATGCGATAGATCGTGTTATTGGAGGTTTAGAGAAGAAAACTAAATTGATTTCTCCAGAAGAGAAACGTGTAATTGCTTATCATGAGGCTGGACACGCCATTAGTGGTTGGTTCTTAGAATATGCTGATCCGTTGGTGAAAGTATCTATAGTTCCTCGTGGAATGGCAGCGTTGGGTTATGCTCAATATTTGCCGAAAGAGAAAAATATTGTGCCTAAAGAACATTTACTAGATCATATGTGTGGTCTATTGGCTGGTCGTGCTGCAGAGGAGATTGTATTTGGTAAAATATCTACAGGTGCTCAAAATGATTTAGACCGTGTGACCAAAATGGCTTATAGCATCATTACGGTATATGGTATGAATGATAAGGTTGGAAATGTTTCCTTCTATGGTATGATGAACGAAAATCAATTTGCTAGACCTTATTCTGAACAAACTGCTCAGATGATTGATTCAGAGGTACGCAATTTGATCTCACAAGAATATGATAGAGCAAAACAGTTATTGAACGAGAAAAGAAAAGAGTTAGAGCTTTTGGCTAGCGAACTCTTGAATAAAGAGGTGCTCTTGAAAGAGGATGTAGCTCGTTTAGTCGGAAAACGTCCTTATGATGATGTGCCTGGTGAGAATGGCGAAAAAGCTAAAGGCGATGATAGTGGAGTAGATACATTATTGGATAAAGATAATGATGACGAATTGCCAGAGATACATTAATCATTTTTGATTTAAAATAAACAAGTTCTTTAGAAAGAAAGCATTATCTTCACAGTTGAGGATGATGCTTTTTTTTGTAGTAATTATAGATACCATGACACAAGATTCTTCCAAAAATAAGATATTACAACGTATTCGAAAGGGAATAAAGAAGACTACTCCTATTCCTTATCCAGAGATAGAGAATGACAAAGGAATATACCCTGATAGACCAGAATATCTAGATGTATTATTTGCTGAACAATTTCAGAAAGTGGGAGGTCACTTTGTGTATTGTGAGCATGTAGAAGAGTTTATTGCTAACTTAGATTTTTTGGTTAAACAAAAAAACTGGCAGCATTTGTATTGTTGGGATAAACAATTACAGGCTATTTTTGAACAGAATGATTTTAGAAGCTGCCGTATAGGTAAGAATTTGGAAAAAGCAGATGTGGGAATCACAACTTGTGAAGGTTTAATTGCTAGAACAGGGACTATATTGTTAAGTAGTGAACAAGCTGCTGGGCGTACACTTTCTATATTTCCTCCAGTACATATAGTGGTAGCCTCAACCAATCAGGTGGTTTATAATATGAAAGAACTGTTGAGTGTGCAAAAACGAGAACAGAAAAAAACGCCTTCTATGTTATGCCTTACTACAGGTGCTAGTCGAACAGCAGACATCGAAAAAACGCTAGTAAAAGGGGCTCATGGGCCTAAAGATATCTATCTTTTTATGCTAGAAGGATAGGTTTAAGGCTTGTTAATTAGGAGCTTATAATTAACTTTTGGGGAAGTTTTTATTTAGTTGTGCAAAAAAATCTTATTTTTGTCCAGTTTTTTAATTAACTAACGATTTAACCCCCGCTATGAACAACTCAAAAATAGCAATCTTGATTGTTTTTTTGATCAGTATAGTAACGTCTGCTTTTGCACACAATACCCCTGTGCCTAAGCTTTCGGAGATCAAAAGACAACACCCAAAAGATATCCTAATTCAGGCTAATAACCATTATACTCACAAGGCTTACAATAAAGCTTACTACTATTATTTGGCTCTACGACAACTTAAAAAGCGTGTCAATGTAGAGAATACTTACCGATTAGGGAAAACAGCTCTTTATGCTAAAGAATTTAAAATGGCTAAAAAGTATTTAGCATTAATTCTAGATAAGGGGAGTAAGTATTCCTTAGTCACATTTGAATATGGTAAGGCTCTCAAACACTTGGGGGATTATAGTAATGCTATTACTTATTTCAAGAAATACAGAACTGCACATCAAGGTGAGCGATACAATGACTATTTAGGTATAGCCAAACGTCATATTGCAGCTTGCGAAAAAGCTCTAGAATCTAAGGAGTATTCAATGGATATTGAAATTGAATCTTTAGGTGAAAATTTTGAAGAATTGGGCGGAAGTGTGAGAAGCTTAACTGTAGAAAGTAAGTATGGCACTCGTTTGGTCGAATATCAGGATGATAGAGGTACTTGCATCAAGAAAGTAATGGCTGACAATAGCATAGAATTACTGACCAGTAGTGCAGGTAATCCTATTTTTAATAATAAGTCTCCTTATATCGCTCCAGATGGAGAATCCGTATATTTTACACGTGAAGAATTGTCTACTACAGGTGAGGTAGAGTATAAGATTTACACAGGAAATATTACAAAAAATGGAGATGTAGATAAGATTCGTAAGTTAGGATCTGGTGTCAATAGAATAGGTTGTTCTAGCCTATATCCTACACTAAGTACTACCGAACATGGTCAAGAAATTTTATATTTTGCTTCTACACAACCAGGAGGTTATGGTGGATATGATATTTGGTATTCTGTAAGAATGACCAATAGAGAGTTCACTAAAGCTTATAACTTAGGTGTTCGTGTGAATAGTACAGATGATGAAATTACGCCATTCTACTATCAAGAAGATCAAGAGCTATACTTCAGTTCAAACAAACCTGATGGTTTTGGTGGTTTTGATGTGTACAAGATGGCCGGAGAAAAAAAATTGTGGGATGGGAAAAAAGCTACTCATTTGAGTGACCCTGTCAATTCTCATGGAGATGATATGCATTATACTAAAGACAAAAAGGGAAATGGAAGTTTCTCTACTAACCGTACAGGTGGAAAAGATAAAACAGTGAAATTTAAGAAGAAAATACCTGCAGCCTAAATTTCGGCTAGCACTGAAATAGATAAATGGCCTATTGGAATTGTTCCAATAGGCCATTATTATTTTGATCGTACTTATTGCTATAATATAACTAGATACTAGATGATATAGAGTTATTAGAATAACCTATAGGGTTGTCTAGGCCATTTAGCAGCTTGCAAAATAGCATCAAATTATATTACTTGAGATTGTTATGTTTTAATTACTACTCTTAGGAGGAAGAGGAAGGTTTTATTTTGGACTTAATGCTTTGGATTAGCGCAGGGGAGACATTACGTCGGCTAATCTTCTTTCGAAGGAATTCTTTGAAGGAGGTCTCTTGTTGAAGTTTTGATAATTGTTCGGGTGAGTTACGCACATCGGTTAAAAACTCACGAGATTCTTCTTTTGAGAGTGCCCCATCTAGATACAAGACAAGTCTTCTTTGAAAATCATTACTATTCATAATACTACAGTTTTTGGAAAGAACTAATTTGGATTCCTATACAAAAAGAGATTGACCATGAATACATAGTATGGTGCTCCGTCGGTTGATGGAAGTTCCGTAATATGTTCTTGGTCAATCTCATATTTAAAAATTTATTTATTATTGTTTCGTTGTTCTTTTTCTGCTTTCTTCTGAGCTCGAACATCTTTATATCCAAGCTTGTCAGCATAGTCTCTTAGCTTATCTTTAAGCATATTTCGTGCCCGATGCAATCTAGAGCGAACTGTACCAATCGGAATATCTATAATTTTAGAAATTTCCTCATAAGTAAAACCTTCTACATCACACAACAACAACACTGTTCTAAAGTCGATAGGTAAGGCATTTACCGCATTGGTAACTTCATCACCGATCATCCCTTGGAAAATTTCTTGTCGTAAATCCATGAAGTCAACAAAACTGCCTTCTTCATTATCATGATAAGAAACAATGTCCTCATAATCTACTTTAGTAGGGCGCTTACTCTTCTTTCTGTATTGGTTAATAAACGCATTCTTTAAGATCTTAAACAACCAAGCTTTTGCATTAGTTCCTTTTATGTACTTTCCGATAAAACGAAATGCTTTGAGATAGGTCTCTTGTACCAAATCATTTGCATCGTCTTCATTGTAACATAAATGAAAGGCAAAGTTGTATAAAGCATCTATTTGAGGCATTAGTTCTTCCTCAAATACCTGTAATTGCTCAGGTGTAGCCTCAGGAGGCCCTTGCTTTTCTTGTTGTTCGTCTTCTATAAAATCCTTATCAGTTTCCACTATATTATTGATATTAAACTTGAAATTGATGGAAAATAAACTTGAAATACTTAGGGTTTATGACAATAAACAGACAAAAACCATTGGTATATAGTTCACTAAGATACAAAAAACTTCTAGTTCTTAGAGTGTGCTTAGCATTTTGTATACTAGAGAAAATGTTAAGTACATTCTTTTTACTATAAAACTAGACTTTTCCTTTTTTCCAAAGTTGATTAAATGTTTTGGACGGGAATTTAGGGAATTCTCTACGAGGACCCCACAATTTTTTTAGAAATAAGTTTGCTGTAATATTTTTGGCAAACCTAGGAACATTCATTTTAGTTCTACTCAAACTAACCGATCGCCAAGCTTTCCATGCTCTTAGCTCAGAACGACTTTGGGTATCCCAAGCAGCTTCCTCATGTCGATTATGTAGCAGCATTTGGTGTATATCAATCTTGACAGGACAAGACTCCGTACATTTACCACAAAGTGATGATGCATGACTTAAATGAACATAATCTTCGAACTCTCCTATATGCAAATGTGGACTTAATACAGAGCCAATAGGACCACTATAAGGGCTATCATAAGTATGTCCACCAATAGTTTTGTACACGGGGCAAGCATTGAGGCAAGATCCACAACGTATACAATACAGTGATTGACGTTTTTTAGGGTCTTCTAATATTTCTGTTCGACCATTATCCAATAAGATAACATACATTTCGCTAGGGCCATCATGTTCATGAGGCTGACGAGGACCATTTAGTATAGTATTGTAGACTGTCAAGTCCTGACCAGTGCCATAAGTAGCCAACAAAGGTAAAAAGAGATCTAAATGATTGAGCGAAGGTATTACCTTTTCGATGCCAACAATCGCAATGTGTGTGTCAGGAAAGGTGCTAGCCATACGAGCATTTCCCTCATTCGTAACCAATACAACACTACCCGTATCTGCTACCAAGAAATTTCCTCCAGAGATGCCTACTTTTGCCTGTTGAAAAAGTATGCGTAATTCTTTGCGGACAAAAGCTGTAATCGACTCAGGTGTAGAATCTGCTGGAGTACCGTATTTTTCATGAAAGAGTTGAGCTACATCTTCTTTAGAGAGATGCATTGCAGGGGTCACAATATGATAAGGAGGTTCTTCTCGCAGCTGAACAATAAACTCCCCTAAATCAGTTTCCACTACTTGGACACCTTTCTTTTCTAGAAAAGAATTCAATTCAATCTCTTCGGTGATCATCGATTTAGACTTGACAACCATCTTAGCTTCTTTTGCTTCAAGAATTTTCTGTACAGCTATTTGTGCTTCCTCAGCATTTTCTGCCCAAATCACTTTTCCACCTCTAGCAGTAAAATGGTGTTCAAACTCCAATAGTAACCTAGGCAAATTGGCCATAGTGTGCCACTTTATATTTTTAGCTAGTTTTCGAGCATGTTCCAAGTCTGCAAACTGACGTTTGCCTTGCACAACTTTAGCCTCATATTTGCCAATATTAAACTTTAAGGTTTTTCTATGATTTTTAGAAAAACCCTTTTTTTCTGCATTTTCTAAAAAAGATGGAGGTATTTGCATCAGACAATATTACTTTGAGCGTATGCCTAAATTTATAATTTTAGACATAGTTTTGAACTGTTAAACTATATAGTACTATAGTACATCCAAATTTAATTAAAACTATTGACTTCTTAGAATCTTACTACTTTTGAATAAAAAAAGATGCAATCACCTTCACATAAGTTATTAACTAGCAATATCTGGAAACTCTACCTACTTAAGGTTTCCAAATGGTTTATGCTGTTTATGCCCATCATTGTATTGTTTTACCAATCCAATGGATTAAGTCTACAAGAGGTGATGACCATTCAAGCCGTTTATTCTTTGGCTGTAGCTATTTTTGAAATCCCCTCAGGATATTTTTCGGATCGTTTAGGGCGCCGAAACTCCCTAATGATCGGAAGTATTTTGATTACCATACATTTTATAGTTTTTAGTTGTTCCTATACTATGGGAGGATTTATGATAGGAGCTGTAGCAGGTGGTGTAGGAGGTAGCTTCATTTCAGGGACGGACTCTGCACTACTTTATGATACCTTAACTAGACTCAAAAGAGAAAAAGAATACCTGAAATTAGAAGGGAAAACCTATGCAATATCTACCTTCTCCGAAGCAATGGCTGCTATATTAGGAGGTTGGTTAGCACATCAATATGGTCTGAGAATTCCTATTTATGGGCAAGTAGGGATAGCTAGTATGGGCATATTGGTAGCTTGGAGCATAGTAGAACCTCCTAGTCAAGAAGTCAATCAACAAACAACTTGGAGCGATATTCTAAAAATAGTTCGTCATGCCTTTATAGATGCTAAGTTGTTGAGATGGTATATCCTTATTGGTGCTTGGATAGGAGCAGCTACACATCTTTTGGCTTGGTTTACACAGCCTTATCTCGAAAACATAGATTTTAGTGAGCAATCAATAGGTTTGCTGTGGGCTGGACTGAACTTAACTGTAGCCTTTGTAGCTTTTTATGCCTATAGGATTTATCAAGTAGCTTCTTCTAAGTTACTCTTAATATTAATTATAATAGGATTGACTGTAGGATATATAATTTTAGGGTTATATGGCCTAGAATATTGGGGATTAGGTTTGGCTTTGATTTTTATGATGTATGCTTGGAGAGGCATAGCAACTCCTGTTCTCAAAGATTTGGTCAATCAACAAACACCCTCCAATATGCGGGCTACTGTATTATCCTTACGAGGTTTCCTTATTAGAATAATCTATGTAATATCTGCGCCATACTTAGGATACATCGCAGATGTATTCACAATAGAAGAGGCTTTTTTAATCATGGGAGTTATTTTTGGTATTGTGGGGATAATAATTGTACTTTTGATTTCGACCCTAAAGAGATAAAGAACGTTTAAGAGTATGTCTAAGTATTTATAGAAATAAATGAACATTTTTATGAATAATCAAATTAGCGCATTAATTTAGCGTCACTACCTATTTACTATTTTGCTAAATGACGACAATGTCAACCAATATTCCTGACGATAAACTTTTAGATCGATTGAGGGCAAATGACCCGTCGGTACTAAAAGCGATATTCTATAAATACTATACAACTATTTATAGAGTCACCTATCGTTTTGTGTCTAACGATGCAACTGCGGAGGATTTAGCGCAGGATGTGTTTATGAAATTTTGGGAAAAGCGAGAACAACTCAATATTCGAGAATCTTTGGGAGGATACTTACGCAGAATGGCAGTCAATGAAGCATTGGGCTATTTGCGTAAGAACAAAAAAATTGAATTAGAAGAGATTGACAACCGAACCATGGGAGGAACAGCCCAAAGTGGAGAGGATTTATATTTAGGGGGAGAGTTAGAAGAGGTTTTGAATAAAGCCATAGAATCTTTGCCACCTAAATGCAAAACAGTCTTTTTGTTGAGCCGTTTTGAGCAGCTAACCTATAGAGAGATTAGCGAACGCCTAGGAATTTCTATAAAAACAGTGGAAAACCAAATGGGAAAAGCCTTGAGGGTGCTCCGAAAATGGTTGGCAAATTATAGCACTATGATAGCATTCCTATTTTGGTGGATTTGATAATTTAACATTGTCCAACTAGGGGATGCATTAGAATTTTGCATCATATAAGGACAAATCAACCCTCTGTAGTAAATGGAAAACAACGACAAAAATATAAATTGGATTGCTAAAATCTTGTCTAAAAATGCTTCTGCCGACGAGCAGCAAGCACTAGACCAATGGCGCACACAAGCACCAGACAATGAAGATTTGTACGCCAGTTCTCAAAAAATATGGGACTTGGTTGAGCATTCTGAAAACTCTCCCAAAGAGGTCAATCTAGATCAAGCTTGGGCTAAATTCGAAAATAAACTTCAAGATCGAATGGTAGAACCTAAAGGTTCTGTCATTAGTATTTGGACACGTAGACTAGTGGTAGCGGCAGTGCTCACTATAGGTGTGTTTGGCTATTGGTGGACACAGTCTAGTGGAGACCAACCTATGGCTTATTCTACCCAATCGGGAGAAACTCTAGAAGTGCAATTGCCAGATGGGAGTAAAGTTATTTTAAACGAAAATAGTGAACTCGCATATGATCAAAAATTTACACCAAGAACTATAAAATTAACAGGAGAGGCATTTTTTGATGTCACCAAATCAGGAGAAACTTTTACGGTAAATACCGAAAAAACACAAGTAACTGTTTTAGGTACCTCTTTTAATATTCGAGCATATACCAACCAAGCAGATGCTGAAGTTGCTGTCCTAACAGGTAAAGTAGCAGTTGATTTAGCTAAAGCAGACAAACCAACAGGAGTAGTGTTAGTAGCAGGCGAAAAAGCAGTATTGGATAATAATACTCAACAGCTTTCTAAGGCAATTAGCAACACAAATAATGTTGTCTCTTGGCAAACTAAGAAATTAAACTTTAAGAATACAACTATCAATGATGTGGTCAATACCTTAGAGCGCCACTTCGATATAGATATTCAACCTACCGAAAATATATTGAAATGCCATTTCACAGGTCGTTTTGATGAAGCTAATCTAGACGAAGTCTTGCAAACTATTGCATTTAGTTTAGATCTACAAGTTGATAAAGATTCAGATACCATCAAACTTTCTGGAGAAGGTTGTCAATCTTCTAGCAACGAATAAGCCCATCAACACTAATAATTTTGTACCTTTACTTGATTAAATCTTTTTTTAGGTTTAGAATTAGTTCGAAACGCACGAACTATTAGTTTAGGGAAAGTACATGAAAAATTGGCTTAAACAGTTCAGTCTAACTCTATTATTAGTTATAACTAGTTGTAGCATATATGCACAACAAGGGATTCGTATGGACTATGATGAGCTACCTTTAGAAGAAGTTTTAGCTGATATTGGTACCTTATATCGAATCAATTTTTCTTATAGTAATGATCAGTTACCGCTCAAAAAAAAGGTGACTATACATATCAAAGGCAAAACACTCAAGGAGTCTTTAGATATCTTGTTCAAGCTGCACAATATTGAATATGCCTATATTGGAAATCAAGTAGTACTTAAACGGAAAAGATGGGCGATCTTTAGTAAGAAGGATAAGTCTATTAAAGAAATTTCGAAAGCAGAGCGACTACGAAAAAAGAAGGAACGAGCAGAGCGAAGGGCCAAACGAAAAACGCTTTTAGAGAAAGATATCTACACCGAAATCATGAAGCCTAAGGAGGAAGAGCCTCCTAAAGTTAAATTATCTACTAATGTTATAGCACCTATCGTACTTAATAAGTTAGAACTGGTAGATGATGCTATTGCTTCTAGCATTCAGATTCATAGAGCAGAGGTAGATGAAGTGCCTGTTCCTCATCAGAAAGTTATTAATGCTACAGCTAATACACAATTTATGCAATTGTCTATTGCTCCTTTTTTGAGTACTACACTTGGCAATACTTCCTATAATAATGTGCTTTCATTCAATATAATATGGGGCATTAATAGAGGTATTACCGGACTAGAAATAGGAGGAATAGCAAATAGTCTAAAAGGTAGGATGCATGGTGTTCAGGTTGCAGGTATTTTCAATAATGTTTATGAAGATGCTAATGGTCTGCAAGTTGCTGGATTTTATAATATGGTTGGAGGGGATGTTTATGGTTGGCAAACATCAGGTCTTTGGAATATAGGTGGTGATGTGCATGGAGTTCAACTCACTGGTTTAGCCAATATCAGTAAGTCTTTATATGGCTTACAGGTTGCTTGTTTTGCCAATATGGCTCAAAATGTATTTGGAGTGCAAATCAGTCCCTTATTCAATTTTGCAAATGGGCATTTGTATGGAGTACAGTTTGGAGGGTTTGGTAATCTAGCTTGGGGTGGGCGCAATGCTATTCAGTTTGGAGGACTCTTCAATTATGCAGATGGTGCACAGTTTCAAGCTTCTGGAGGTGTTAACGTGGCATCAAAAGTAGAAGGAGGGCAGATTGGCCTATTTAATAAAGCTAATCATGTCAAAGGCTTTCAGTTGGGGTTTATAAACGTGGTAGATAGTATAGATGGAGTACCTATTGGGCTTATTAATATAGTGAAGCATGGAGGGTATAATAGAATGGAAATTTTTGCTAGCGAAACTATGCATTTAGGCTTAGGAGCTAAGTTTGGAGGACGTTATTTTTATCAAACCTTACAAGTTGCTACTAAACTAAATGGACTCTGTTGGGGCTTAGGTTATGGAATAGGAAGCGCCTTTCCATTTGGCCAAAAATGGAATATGAATATAGAGTTCACAACTATGCATATCAATGAGAATGAACTCTGGACACCTAAACTGAACTTACTCAACCAGTTTAGATGGACTGCTGAGTATATATTAGGACAGAACGGAAAAACAAGTGTTTTCTTTGGACCAACCTTCAATGTAATGGTTTCTCGACGGTTTGATATTGAAAATCAAGTCTATGGCTCGCAAATAATGCCTTATCAGTTTTTGGATAAAACAGGTAAAGGAACCAATGTGAAACTATGGGTAGGGGCTTATATGGGAGTACGTTTTTAGTAAAATCTATATTATGAAGTTTATTCTATTATTTAGCTTCTGTGTATTTATGTTTTGGAGTTGTGATACAAGCAGCTCTACCTCAGAAAATACAAAAGTTGAACAGTCAATTCTCAAAGAGTTTCAAAGCGGAGATATAATATTCCACACCTCCAAATCTAGCCAAAGTTTAGCCATCCAAAAAGCTACTAAGTCTAAATATTCTCACATGGGAATTATCTACCAAAAAAAAGATAAGTCCTTTCATGTCTTTGAGGCTGTTCAACCGGTGAAGATCACGCCATTGGAAGAGTGGATCAATAGGGGCGAAAATAAGCACTTTGTAACCAAAAGGCTCAAAAATAGTGAGGAGTTTCTGACAAAAAAGAAACTTCTTTTAATGAAAGAAACTGGCGAAAAACATTTAGGAAAAGACTATGATTTACTATTTGGTTGGAGCGATAGAAAGATGTATTGTTCTGAATTAGTTTGGAAAATCTACAAAGAGAGTTTAGGCATAGAGTTGGGGCAGCTTCAACAGCTCAAAGAATTTGACCTTTCTGATGCTATAGTACAAGCAAAAATGAAAAAGAGGTATGGCAAGAATATTCCCTTAGAAGAATTAGTGATTTCTCCAGAACGCATTTTTAATGCAAAGCAGTTAGAACTGGTCATCGAAAATTAGAGAGAGTATATTTATTTTAGTACTAAAATAAATAGGACTATAACCCATGAGGCTATAGTCCTATTTATTTATTTTAAAGTGAGTTTAAAGATGTCAAAAGATTTGTAATAGCGCCCAGCATCTACCCAAATAAATGTTTTATTGGAGAGTGCAATAATTTTACTATGGGTTCCAAAAGGAGCTTTGATTCGTGTAGGTGCTACAACTTCATTCCCCTGACCATCAACAACCATAACATCAAATTCAGCAGGTTTATACTTGTTTTTATAATGATTGCCTAATCCGGAGGCAATCATGAAGTTATCACCAATAGGGTGAACAGAGACATACCTATCATTAACTTCTGGAGAAACATGGAGTGTGCGTTCAGCTAGAACCTTACCGTTTTTGTCAAAACGGAGAAGCATAGGGTCCATATTTGTATTATGCCCAATATTAAGACCTTCAGCAGAACTGAGAATAGCTACAAAATCACCTTTATGGTAACTAGCATATTGTAAGAGCCCAGGCCCATAATATCTGGCATTAATAGCATCGCTTTCTGGTTTTTCAGATGCGGGAGGCCAAACAGGAGGAATTTTATATTCTTTTTTTCTACGATCCATTAGGGTTAAACCATAAACATAAGAACTATTGTTCATGGTCATAGTGTAGAAATTGCCTTTGTCATCCATAGTCATGGCAACTTTTGCTTCTGCATATTGCAGCCCAGTTTGTACTTCAGAAAGTAAATTACCTTTTAGATCAAGTAAGACAAAGGCATCTGATATATATTCTGTTTCTTTTTCATCGGGTTTGGAATAATTTTCATGGATTGTGAAGAACATGGCAATTTGGCTGCCATTAGATTTTATTTCAACATTACTATGCGCTTGAAACCACTTTTTACGGTATTCCCCCTCAAATTGACCAATAATTTTGGTCTGTTTAATTACTTTACCTTCAGGGGATAACTTGATGAAGTATAAAATTTCAGGGGTTATATATACATATTTCCTTGGTGCAGGAGGAACCTTTCCTGCTGCAATAAGCAAAGAGCCATCTTTGAGTGGTAAAATATCTTTTATCACAAACTCTTCAAACATAGCCAACTCTTCGCCAACTTTTTCACCATCATCATTAATTTTTATAATATGGCTATTGGCCCCAGCGTGCATAGCTAGATAGTTTATTCCATTGTATCCTTTCTTGAAAACAATTTCAACAACTCTGCTGCCTCGGTTTCCAATGTATTCGGCATCAATCTCAATTGAATTTCTTTCCACCTGATAGCTCTTATCATCATAGTACTCTCCCAACTTAAAATCTACAAGAGCCTTTTCTCCTAACTTTATGAAGGGATCTACTTTTTTAGAACCTTCCGAACTTAAAATCTGACGACCTTTACCATCAATAAACAATAAAGTAGGGTAGGCGCTGACGTGGTAATATGAAGTTAATTGGGGCCCTATGCCCTTTTCCATATCCTGCTTGAAATTAATAAAGTTTTTGTTGTAAAATTCGGCCACTTGCTCATCTGTAAAAATATTGTTTGACATCCAGTGGCAGGGCCCACACCAACTAGTATAGGCATCTAAAAAAATAGGTTTATTGGTACTTAATGCTTCCTCCAAAGCTTCTTCCCATGTTCCCTTAAAAAATTGAATTCCATCCTCATCATTTGTTTCTTTTTCTTTTGTTGTTGCATTT
>JAAEPD010000186.1 GCA_024222455.1 Aureispira sp. | reverse complement strand
TTAGCTTATTTTCTGTAAATTGAACATTCATAAAGATTGGTTTGACTGTTTTTAGATTTTTTCTACAAATCAAATTTACAAAACTTTACAAATCAATCTTTTATTCCTTGTTCTAATCCTTAGTTCACGTTAATGTAATATTCTTGAGGTTAGAACATTAAAGAAATGTCAAAAAACGTTTAAGTGTGACTATAAAACTAACTTTTTCGTTATAAAATCGTATTTTGGTTTAGTTCTTAATTATAAAATTAATCTTTAGATGAAATTATATACCTCCTTATTTTATTGCTTATTTCTAGTAACTTGCCTGATTTTCACCTCTTCAGATGCTTTTGGGCAATCTACAAAAGAGCAAATATCAAGTTTAGAAGCAAAAAAAGCAGAGCTAGACAAACAAAAAGTGGAGTTGCTTGGTCAACTAGAAGACTTAAGGTTAATTGGAATTCGAGAAGACCTCAAAAAGGTTGGTCTTCCAAAATCGAACCTTACAGGTGATGATAATGCGATTGTAGAACATAGTGCTATGATCTTAAGTTATAATGAAACTCATGAGCAACCTAATTGGGTAAGTCATATTGTTATTCCTGCTGTAATAGAAGGAAACTTAAGCAGAACTAACGATTTTCGGGTTGACCCTAAAGTAACAACTAAAACTGCCATAAAAGCAGATTATTGGTATAGTGGTTTCGACCGTGGGCATATTGCCCCTTCCGCTGATTTTCGTTGGTCATCAAAAGCTATTAGTGAGTCTTACTTCTACTCCAATATGGCTCCTCAACGTCCAGAACTAAACCGTGAGCGTTGGGCAGAACTAGAAGGATGGGTACGTGGACATGTTTACAGCACCGAAGAACAAATGATTGTAGTTGCTGGTGGAATATTAAAAGAAGGGTTGCCTACTATTGGCAAAGAGAATAAGGTCAGTATTCCTGAAAAATGCTTTAAGGTGATTTTAGACTTAGAAGGACCCGAAAAAAAAGCGATTGGATTTATTTTAGATAATAAAGAATGCCCCTACCCTGTCATCAGCTATGCAATGAGTGTGGATGAAGTAGAAAAAATAACAGGTCTTGACTTCTTCTCTGAACTAGATGATGAGCTAGAAAACAAACTAGAATCTACATTTGACACCGATCTTTGGCAAAAAACTAAAGAGGGTGAAGTTGCAGACAAAGCTCCAATGACCTCTGATGAGCGCCCCAAAAATACAATAAACTCTGCTGATGCAGAATACTTTATTGGGCAAAAAACAACTGTTTGTGGCACTATTGTATCCACAAAAAAAACTAAAGGCGGTTCTGTATTCGCCAATCTAGATCAAAAATTCCCTAATCATAATTTCTCTATTAGTGTTTGGGCTTCTGATATTAAAAACTTCTCTTATAGTCCAGAAATAGAATGGATGGGACAAAAAGTTTGTGTAACGGGCAAGATAACAGAGCACAAAGAAAAAGCAACCATGAACATTCCACACGAAAGAAAAATTATCTTCTTAAACGAGGAAAAGTAAGCGTAATACAATACATAAATTACCAATAAAACTAACTCAGATATATTTCATGAGTTAGTTTTTTTTATTCAAACCCCTTTGCAATAATATTTTCGGCAGGTTTTCCTTGAACGGTAAAATCTAAATTATTATAGTCACTATCCTTCACAGGATAACCTCTCATCTGCCAAATATGCACACCAGCAAACCACTCTCTTTTCCATATTGTCTCAAAAAAAGCTTTGTAGCAGTTAGCCTGTGTTTTTGCCGAAAAGAGTTTATCTAAATCTGATGAATTTTCAACCCATTCCCAAGGTTTTATAGCACTACTTGCCGTACTTTTATAGCCCATTTCTGTAAATAATATCTGGCGTTTGTATTTTTCATGAACAGCTTGCATACTTGGGATATACCTATTCCAACCTTTTGAGAGTTGCCCAACGCTCGGATTATTGTTTTTCACTAAAGGAAAATATGCTTGAATTCCAATAAAATCTAACTCTTTCCACAACGTTATTTTTTCAAACTCATTATACCAATTTGCTGCATAAGTTATTTTACCAGAATACACCACCCTAACATCCTGAATAAGCTTTTCCCAAAATTTTGATTTTTGGGTAGACAACCTTGAGAATTCTGTACCTATACAAAACATTTCAACCTCCGCCTTTTCGGCTACTTTCGCATAACGCAAAATAAAATCAGTATAACTTTCCTTCCACAACTTCCAGTTTTCTTCATTAGTTGGGAAAATATCAGAACGCCATTTTCCAGCAGCAGGAGCATCTATCCAAAGATGAGGTTTCAGGAACACTTTAAACCCCGCAGCACGCACCATTTTCAGACGCTCAACCCAAATCGAATCGTGTTTTACTATATGTACACTATCTCCATTATGGTGTGTCACAGCAGGAGTATTACAATTCTCTTGAAAGCCCCACGAAACCATAGTAATCCATTCCAAGTTATTCTGAATCAAAGGTTCAAAATTAGTGGTATCAAAGATTCCAAAAACATGCGCCCCCTTTTGTTTTTCACCAGTTAGTATAGCACTTGATTGGCTGTCCGTATTTTCATAGGGCACATACCATTTCGAAACCACCAAAAAAAACAATCCAATAGGCAGGATTGAAAATGATAACAGGAAACTACTTTTATTTTTCATAGGAGATTAATTTAATGTTCCCATGTCGTATAAGGATTTTCTACTAAATTAGAGTTATAGTATCGAATATCTGCTGTTACTTCCTCAGCAGTCCACTGGGGCAATTCAAAAGCTTGTGTTTCACTCTCCAGTTCCACCTCCGCAACTACCAAGCCTGTATTATCTCCTTCAAACTCATCTATAACCCACTCCAAATCTAACTGAGTAGTATAGCGTTGTTTTTCTATAATTGGTTTATGGCAAAGCTTCAACATTTCTTCTGCATCTTCTACTGGGACCTCATATTCAAACTCTAATCGAGTAGCCCCTATAGTTCTACCTTTCACAGTCAAAAACCCTTGTGTTCCATAGACCCGTACACGCACATTTCGGTCAGGATCAGTATTCAAATACCCCTGTTTGATAACTACTCCTGTCAGTGTTGACTTCAAACCTTGCCAAGCTTCTTTATTTAGCAAAAATTTACGTTCTATTTCTGTTCCCATAACCTCTTAAATATTATCAATCTTTTTCTCTTTTGGATGCTCTTTTTCAAAAAACAAATTTTTATGCACAGCTACTGTTATCAAATGCTTTATTGGTTTAGGTGCTACTCCCATATATGCACCTCCAAACTGATTAGTCAATCCAATATAAGTGCAATAAGCAGGAACAATTTTCCAACCATTTCCCAAATCCCATCTGTACTCTAGCTGAGCAACAGCACTAACATGTGCTCCATTATTTATTTTCTCACTACTCAAATCAAACCTGTTTCTAGTACCAATACCATCTTCATAAACTCGCTCTCCTTCTACTCTAGATCCCACCAACAATTCTATCTCTGCTCCAATACTCAATACAAACCGTTTCTTAAACCATTTCACATTAAAGGGATAAACCCCAAAACTTAAACTGTGATTCTTAATTTTAGCATCATGACTAACCCAATAACTTTGTTGAGCATTATCTAATCCACCCCACAATGTAGAAAACTGACTAGTATAGTATAAATAACGCATCGTCAATCTTAATGTATTCACTTTCAGATTAATATCATTAATACCAACACCTACAGAAGCCCCAAATCCAGGTTTATATTCACTCTGTGTAGTTCTATCTGGATAATTGTAATAATGCTGAATAACTAAGCTAGAAAAAGTCTCTAAGGACTGTGCAGAAAGTTGAAAATTACTCCCAACAATAAAAAGAATAAGAACAAGTGCTTTTCTGATCATATAGATTTTATGTTTATTAGAGCCAAACGCATTATACAATGCATTTCAAGTAGCCTAATCACAATTTTAACATAATCTTATAAACTCAACAAGTTTTTGAATTTAGCAGATTGACGACGAGAAATTTCGACATCTTCTCCATCCTGCATAGTCACTTTTAAATTGCCACTAAACCAAGTATTAATGTCTTTAATATACTTTAGATTAATAATCTGCTGACGGTTAGCTCTAAAAAACTGAGTTGCATCCAAACGCTCCTCAATCTTATTCAAGGACTTGTGTATAAGTGGTTTGTTCTCATCAAAAAAAACACGAGTATAATTCCCTACACTCTCAAATCGTCTAATTTGCTCTAATCGAACTAGCCAACATTCCTCTCCATCTTTCACAAAAATGCGACTAGAGTTAGTTAATTTTTCCTCTTTAGTTTCCTCTTCTTCCTTTTCTGTTTTTAGTTGCTGTTCTACTTTATCTATTGCTTTCCCCAATCGTTCTTTAGAAATAGGTTTTAATAAATAATCTAGTGTATTGTATTCAAATGCCTTTATAGCATATTCATCATAAGCTGTTGTGAATATAACCAAAGGCACTTCATCCAAAAGCTCTAACAACTCAAACCCATTCTTACCTGGCATATTTATATCCAAAAACAATAAATCTGGATGGTGCTTATTTATCAGCTCTAGCCCTTCTTCTGCATTAGCAGCTTCTCCCAATAAATCTATATTAGAATGTCCTTTGAGCATATTCTTGAGTTCAACCCGAGCCAATCTAGAATCTTCTATGATCAATGCTGTCATTTTCAGCTAAGTTTTATTATTTTTAATCCTTCTAATATTACACAGAATAACCCTATTCTGCAAACTTCCTAAAAATAAAAGCGAAATGACAAAAGATGAAGTAATGAAAGAGTTAGAGGCTTTTGGTAGTGAAAGCACTAAAAAAATCTTTATAAAACATGGTGCAAAAGAACCTTTTTTTGGTGTAAAGGTTCAAGATCTCAAAAAGATTGTGAAAAAGATAAAAAAAGACCATGAATTATCTTTAGAGCTTTATGATACAAGCAATTACGACGCAATGTATTTAGCAGGCTTAATTGCAGACGAAAGTAAAATAACAAAAAAAGACTTGAACAATTGGGTCAAAAAAGCCTATTGGCATATGATCAGCGAATATATAGTAGCTTGGGTTGCTGCTGACAGCCCTCATGGTTATGATTTAGGACTCAAATGGATAGAATCTAAAACAGAGACTACTGCAACTGCTGGTTGGGCAACACTAGCCTCTCTTACATCGGTGAAAGCAGATGAAGATTTAAACATAAAAAAACTAGATGAATTGCTCGACCGTGTAGGTGAAACTATTCATGATGCGCCTAATCGGGTACGTTATGTTATGAATGGTTTTGTAATTGCTGTGGGTGGAAATGTTGCCGAACTCACTGAAAAAGCATCCAAAATAGCAGAAAAGATAGGTAAGGTTAGTGTCAGCATGGGCAAAACTGCCTGTAAAGTGCCTTTAGCAACTACTTACATCCAAAAAATGGTGGACAAAGGAAGTATTGGCAAAAAACGGAAAAGCGCTCGTTGCTAATTAGAGAAAAAGCTGTATATTGCGCTTTCCGCTAAACTTTAGTTTGTTAATTTTTTGTAAACTATAGTCCGCTAAATTTTCTTATTTTTTTGATTGTCAAAAACTAAGAAATAATGTTTTTTTGAATTTTGATAGAATATTCAAAATAATAGTAGACTGCTATAAAATAATAACAAGCTATTAATACGAACAGATTTAAGCTAAAATATGAATACGACTAATAAATTACTAGATTCTGAATTAATTCTAAACAAGGATGGAAGCGTTTATCACATAAACCTAAGACCTGAACACATAGCACCAACAGTCCTATTGGTAGGAGATCAAGGTCGTGTGGCACAAATTAGTCGCCATTTTGACAAAATAGAATATAAGATTCAGAAGCGAGAATTTATTACACATACAGGTACTTACAAAGGCAAACGTATTACGGCACTTTCTACAGGTATTGGCACTGACAATATTGACATTGTAGTCAATGAGTTGGATGCTGCTGTCAATATAGATTTAAATACTCGTCAACTAAAAGAGGACAGAACATCTTTAAATCTTATTCGAATAGGGACTTCAGGAGCTTTGCATCCTGATATTCCAGTAGGTTCTTTTGTAGCTTCTGAATTTGGATTGGGTTTCGAGGGCTTGATCTATTATTATAACTATGAGTTTAATGCATTAGAAAGAGAACTGACAGACCAAGTAGTTGAGCAGCTTAAATGGAATCCTCATTTGTCGACTCCTTACATTACGCAAGGCTCCAAAAGGTTGCTTGAACTATTGGGAAAAGATACAATGGTTAAAGGTATTACAGCTACTGCCTCTGGTTTTTATGGCCCTCAAGGGCGTGCACTATATTTGCAACCTAGCGATCAACTACTCAACGAAAAACTGACTAGTTTTGGGCATAAGGACCATCGAATTACTAATTTTGAGATGGAAACTTCTGCGCTTTATGGTTTAGGCAGTATGTTAGGACACGATTGTTGTACTTGTTGTGCAATTATAGCTAACAGAACAATCAAGGACTACAGCAAAGATGCTAAAGCAGTAGTGGAGGGCTTGATCGAAACAGTCTTAGATCGTTTAGCTGCTGAATAAAATACTACTTAAAAGCATATACAAAAGCGAGGATAGAATTTTAAAATTCTATCCTCGCTTTTATTTTTCATACTCTCTTCCTATTATATATTTTATTTTTTTAAACGCCCATCTGTATAACGCTCCCAACGATCTAATACTTCTTGGAAGTAATCAGGCACATCAGCTTCAAAACGCATCTGTTTGCCAGTTGTTGGATGCTCAAAACCAATGATTTTTGCGTGCAGTGCTTGATGTGGCAATATCTTGAAAGAGTTGTGTACAAACTGCTTATACTTACTAAACACCGTACCCTTCACTATACGATCTCCACCATACTCATTATCGTTGAATAAAGGATGACCAATATGCTTGAAATGCACACGAATCTGGTGTGTACGACCTGTTTCCAGTTGGCATTCAACCAATGTAACATAGCCATAGCGTCTAAGTACCTTGTAATGCGTAATTGCATGTTTTCCACGTTCTCCATCAGGGTAGACATGGCGCATTTTTCGCTGTGTAGGGTGTCTATCTATATGTCCTTCTATTGTGCCTTCGTCAGCATCTACATACCCCCAAACTAAGGCTACATATTTACGTTCTATAGTATGGTCAAAAAACTGCTTACCTAGATGTGAAAGGGCTTCGCTGTTTTTAGCCACAAGCATCAAGCCTGTTGTGTTTTTATCAATACGGTGCACAATACCAGGACGCTCATTTCCTTCCTTTACAATTGGTAAATCTTTTAGATAATGTGCCAAACCGTTCACCAAAGTACCATCATGATTACCAATACCAGGATGAACGACCAATCCAGCAGGTTTGTGGATGACCATCACATCATCATCCTCATAACGAATGTCTAAATCCATTTTTTGAGGCAAGGCACCTTCTCCTGTGCGCTGACGCTTCCAATGCACCAAAATAACATCGTGTGGTTTTATTTTACGGTTTGGTTTTATGTTTTTCCCATTGACTGTCACCAAACCATCTTTGATAGCATTTTGCACTTTATTACGTGTAACACTCTCCAAGCGATCCATCAAGTATTTATCAATACGTGTAGGTTCTTGCTTAGGATCTGCTTTATATTCGTACAGGGTATAGCCCTCTAAGTTCTCTTGCTCCTGCTCTTCCATCTCTATATTTTTTATTATTTTTTGTTTTCTATTACAAATTGTTCTTCTTTCCAAACCAACTCAAACTCTTTAAACTTAAGGTTGGCTTCATCTCCTTCTATAGGCTCAATATTAACAAACACTTCGATGTTTTTACCCTTTCGAGGTAAATTGTAAAGATAACTATCAAATACTTCATCAAAATCAGGTAAGTATTCATTGTCTGTCTTTTCTTTAAATACATCCCCAGCCAAAATCTCAGGTAAATCAAAATCAGGGGCTGTCCATTTTTCTCCATCAAACTCGAAAAAGGATAGTTCACCTACACTCCAAGTTCCTTGCATCGTCCTGTTCACAGCTAATAATATATTTCCGTTCTCTTTTTTCCAGTAAGTCAACTCTGCTGATTCGCCCCAATCTGCATCATTTTCTATTTCATGCAATACAGAAAATGTCAAATAACCATTAGGATTATCTAATGCTTCTATTGCGAAATACATCTTATCAAAAGAAACTTTCTTTGTGTAATCAGCCTCTTGTCCCTCCTCATAAACTGCCAAAAACTCCTTTTTTTCAGTTGTAGATAACTCTAAACCATTCCAAGCAATATGAGGTGACAACAAAAAATAGTCAACGATAGTATAAGGCTTTTCTAAAACCTTCAATAAGTTTTCATCAAAAGCTAAGCCCTTTTGGCCTGGTTTAGTATACATTACAGCTGGTCGTTCTACTCTTTTTTTAGGCAACTTTGTCACTACCGAATCTTTAACCTCCAGCTTAACTACAGTATTATCTTGTTTTGGTTGATTGTCAGTACAAGCCACCAAAAACAAGATTAAAATCCAACTATACTGATAAACTTTCATTCTAGTTCTTATTTTTACCCTTAAAACAGCCACAAAGGTACAGAAAAGTATAACGAATGTTACTCAAATTCATTAAAAACATAAAATTGGTCAAACGATTCTATAGTAGTCGATTGGGCAAGGCTTGGGTCCAGCGAAAGTTGAGTACAGTAATCCCACATCTATCCCAAAACGATTCTATACTAGATATTGGTTGTGGTAATGGCTTAGTGACTGACAATTTGAGGCAGCAGAATTTTCAGGTTACACCAATGGATGTTGGTGATCTTTCGATACTAGAATCGGTAAAACCCATAGTTTATGATGGTGAGCATATCCCCTTTGAAGATCAAGAATTTAGTGCAGCTTTATTGCTTACCGTTTTGCATCATACAGATGACCCGATAGCTGTACTAAAAGAAACTAAAAGGGTGGCTAAAAGAATAGTGATTATAGAAGATATATATAGTAATGTTGTGCAGAAGTATATGACTTATGCAATGGACACCTTGGTCAATTTGGGGCATTCGAATATGACTTATCAAAACAAATCAGATAAGGAATGGAAGGTTTGTTTTGAAGAGCTTGGTTTAAACTTAATCCACGAAAATTCTAAATCTGTTTTACTTTTTTTTAGGCAAGCAACCTATGTTGTAGAAGTTGCCACAACATAGATTGCTCTTTTTACCCTAAAATGAAGGGCAACCTAAGGCCCTTCCTTTTCCCGAAAATTTGAACCTTACTTTTTTACCCTTTGGATATTTAACCGAAAAAGCAAATTGTACAGTTCGTTCCTCTCCAGGAGCTAAAGTCAATCGCCAATTGAGCAAGCCTATTTCTTCCTCATAATTAGCATCTGAACTTTCTGTCAAGTTAATGACTATATCCTTATCATCAGAAATAGGGATTTGATCTTCCAAAACTATCTCTATAGCTTTGTTGTGATGATTTTTGACGGTCATATTGTAGGCAATGGATAATTTGTGGCTATTGCCCAAAAAGACTTTCTTTTTAGAACCACTCACTTTCATACGAGAAACTACAATATTAGGATCTCTGCCTAAGGATACAAACAAGGTATCATCGACACTTCGAGTATCTATATAAGACTGTCCAATGTATTCATTTTTGTTGTACAAATTGACTGCCCCACTAATCAAATCCATATCTTCCCAATTTACCAATTTAGCCACCAAATAGGCACTCAATTCCAGTTTAGGTGCTGAATAATATTCATAAGACGCATTGAGTTTAGACTCATTAATATAAATAGAATAAGGTTTTTGATCAGAAGGGATAGTATAAGGTTTAGCTATCTTAAAATCAGTATTTTGATCTGGTAAGTGGATCATTTTGGTACCTACTCTCTTTTTAGGCTTTTGATTTTTGACATACTGTCTATAATAATCGGTATTATAATCAACATTGGCCTCATAGTCTCCGCCCATGATTTGCATCACAAACTCTATATTAATAGAACCTCCTACTAATACAGGTTTTCCATATTTTGATCGTTTGTAAGTGTTGCCTCTATAAGGATTTAAATCTTGGTTTCGCTGAACAGTCTTAACTGCTTCTATACTATAATCAACCTCATAGCCATTTCCGATCTCCCATACATTTATAGCAGGTTGAGTAGCACTCTGAATAGGATCTGCAGTAGATAGGGTTAACTTAACATCATTCCAATCTACACCTGTATTATTATAAGCTCTAGCTCTGTATTTCAAATTGACAGGTTTGTCTATTTCCCCTGCATATAAATCATAGATAGGCGCCCAACCTGCATCATCTACAATATAACGTAAATCGAAGCTACACTCTGTCGCTTTAGTTGCTTCTACTATAATAGATATTTCGGAAGTAGGCTGTCTAGAAGCATTCAACTCATACAACTGGAGTTTGTAATCAAATAAGCGCTGGTAGGCCTTTTCTATCCGCTCCTCTAGATCAAAAAGAGCATCATTTATACGCTCTATTTCTTTAAAAAAGAAGGTAGTTACTTTTTCCAAGTCGTCTACTTCTAGCGTTTTGTCGCTTCCTTTGATACTTTGGTTATTTTGCAAAATCTCTTTTTGCTTTTCGTAGGCACTAATCTTACTTTGCAGCTTGTAAATTTTTCGTTTTTGTTGCTTGACAGAATCTCTTAGGCCTTTAATTTCTGAGGATTCTTCATGTCGCTTCAAAAAATTAGTTTTACTTGAGATAGACAACACATCTATCCGCTGAGAAGGCGACACTCTAATGGTTTGTGACAGGAGTTTTGGGGTGAGCCCTGTAAATACCAACTCTTGTTTACCTACTGCCAAATTTAATGTAGCAGTGCGTGTCACTTCGGCTCCTTGCAAATGGATTTTGACATGCTGCACAGTTGATTTTACCTTTGTTTTAGTTTGTGCATAGTTTTGCTGACTGTAAATTGTAGCAATTAACAGTAATACTGCTTTCCAATAATAGTTCATGAGCATTTATTTAGTGTGTGAAAAAAAATGCTAGGGGGAGAGTTTTCATTCATTAAGTATAAACGTAAGAAAGGTTATAATTGTCTATATCTTCATTAAAAATAGCTAAAAAAAAGCGAGGGGTTCGATACCCCTCGCTCAATATATTCATCTATGAGTCTAAATTTATTACCCTACAGCCATCTGCAAATCACTATTAGAAGGTACAGCACCAGTTGGTTTGAAGTATTTGAGAGTCCAAGCAATCGACAACAATGCAGGTACAATAACTGCTGCCATCAATAATGGGTTGCTATACCAATCATTAAACAAAATAAAGATCGTTGGCAAAAAGATCAAACGCATCAACTCAGAGGCAATCAACCAGCTTTTAGACTCTAGAATTCCACTCATATTCACAACAGTTTGCCACAATATAGCTGCTCCAATCCAACGCTCCATACTTGTCCAAGGTGAGCCTGCGTTGATGATAAACATCATCAGACCTAATGTCAATAACATGTGTACTACTAAATAAGCCTTTGCCTTAGGAAACATTATAGATTGATAGCGAACTTGATTCTCTAATGTAATCTCTTGAATAGGCTCTTTTGGAGGCAAACCACGTGGACGCCACATCAAAGGCATGAACCAAATACGGATTTTATCCCACCAATAAGGCGCTGCAACTGCATCCTTCCAAAGCTCTATATAGTAATGGAAATTGATCTTAATCGGATTCCAAGATTGAGGGCCATTGTACATACCATAAACTACCTTTTCATCTTCCTCTTCAAATGTTCCAAAAATGCGATCCCAAACGATTAAAAACTCTGCATAGTTTTTATCTAAATACTGCAAGTTTACACCATGATGTACTCTATGATGAGAAGGTGTATTGAATACAAATTCTATCCATCTCCAAAACTTAGGCAAAACCTCTGTATGATGCCAATACCCTATAAATAAATGCACTCCAGTCATTATGTAAATATGCATAGGTTCAAAACCAACTATGGTGAGTGGCCAAAGCACAAAGAAAGAGAACAAACGCTGTGTTACACTAGCTCTCAATCCAACTAATAAATTCATTTCTTCGGCAGAATGGTGTGGAGAGTGTGCTGCCCACAAGATATTAACTTCATGCCCCCATCGATGGAACCAGTAAAATAGAAAATCAATTCCTAACAATAGAATCAACCAATTCCACCAATTCCCCATATCAAAGTCGATTATATGAAAATTGCTATGCAAAAAGCCATAAGTCACAACAACAAATACAGCTACCAAAACATTGGTCGTCTGATTGCCTAAGGCTGTCCCAAAATTAGCTACCGACTCCTGAAAAGTAAAATGATCTTTTCGAGCCAACCAACAATAGATCAATTCTAAGATAATTAGGCCTATAGCAATAGGTGTCAATAAGGTATAAATATTGCGTTTGGTTTCAGAAACTTCTGCTACATTTCCAAAATCAACAAATAGATAAGTGGTGAGTAATCCACCTAAAAAAATCAACCAAATATAGTGTCCTGCCTTCATAATTCTGTTTTGCTTTTTTTATTTAGTAGTTTGGGGTTTTAGCATAAAATGCTAAAACTTTTTTCTCAGTTCTTGAAAACTAAAAGTGGCCTTTTTTATTTTTCAATCACTTTCGAAAAGCCCCAAACTAATTCTAAGACAAAATTAAGGTGCCATAACTACAGTTTCATTTACATAGGTAAAGAAATCTATTTTTGGAGCTTTTTTTTTCGGATGCGGCTCAGTTGTGTAGCACTTACTCCCAAATAGGCAGCGATATGATATTGTGGTATTAGTTGTTCTAACTCTGGAAATTCCTTCCTAAAAATCTCATACCGTTCACTAGCTTCGAGCAAAACTAGTTGAATTTCTCGGTGTTCTTTTTGCACCAAAAACTGCTCAGCCAAACCTTTGGAAAGCCAGACTAAATCTGTGTATTGGTCACTCAGTTCTATGATTTTTTGGTAGCTTGCCTCCAAGATTACACAATCAGTCAAGGCTTGTTGGGAGATTTGTGTGGGTTGTTTAGTCACTAGGGAGCTGTAACCTCCTATAAATGCTGGTGACTTAAAAAAATGTTTGTTGTACTCTGTTCCATTGGCATGTCTATAATAGCCTCTCAAATAACCTTCTTGCAAAAAAGCGATCTTCTTGGCATAAGCTCCTGCCTTGATAAAATGCTCCCCTTTGGGCAATTGTTTTTGAACAAACAATGCCTTCAAGACTTCCCAAGTTTCTTCCTTGACTCGGTGAATGCTGTTTAGATATGCTCTCAGTTTCTCCAAAGTTCGAATTAAGTTTTAAAACTTCAAATCCATTAAATATACAAAAACCCTTAACTCCCCTATCAATTTTAGCGAACTTTTGAATCTATTCCTTAGTTTTATAAGAAATCATCGAATAGCTTATGGAAACAGACTACAAAAAAATAAAAATGCTGCTGCAGCATAGAGAGCCTGAAAATAAGGAACTAGGGTTTCAATTGCTTAAAGGTGCGGGGCTGCCTACTCCTGTAGATTCTTGGATTTTTCGTATGCTCATGAAAAAACAAGACTGGCTGTTGGAAGGTTTAGGTTTAGGTTGGGCCACGCAATTGGCTCCGATTACCAAAAGCCTTTATTTAGAGTTGAAGTCTAATCAAGTTTTGCCTAAAGAAGTATTTGACCTCCATCAGTTAAAACGGCTGTATTTGAGATTTGAGGGTGGGAGCTTAAATATGCCTAATATTAAGCACCATTTTGGCAAGTTAGAAGAGTTGAGGTTGAGCAGAAATAACCTAACCAAATTGCCTATGGCTATTCTGCAAGCACCCAATCTAAAAACATTACATCTAGAGAGCAATAAACTAACCGATTTACCCATAGAACTAGCTCAAATGGCTAGCCTAAAAAATCTATACCTTGAGCGTAATAAATTGGAAGTGTGGCCAGCAAACCTTTCTAAATTTAGTCAACTCCACTTTCTATCGCTGAAACATAATCAGCTAAAAGAAATACCTGAAGAAATATATGACATGACAAACCTAGAGGCCCTTAATTTATCATACAATCAGATAAAAAGGTTACCCTATACCCTCTTTTGTGGAGCACCTATGCTTCGATATATCTCTGTAAAAGAAAATCCTATAAAAAACCCTACTACATCTTTATTCCCCTTTCCTATTCGTAACAGAAATGCGATTATAACGGATTAGTTATTTTTTGTCCCCTTCTAAACCTATTATAATATTGCCAGCTCCAGCAAAGGCAAAAAAGCCTGTAATAAGCATATACCAAGTAAATCCACCAGCATTGTTATACAAAATATAAGTCCAAACAAAAAAGCCTAAAAAGAGCACTAAGCCAAAGACAAAATCACCAGGTTTCTTGATAAACTGCTTATTTTCTCTGCGTTCTGTAGTATTCCCATACAGCTCATCAATCTCATACTCTGTATAAATTTTTAGCTTTTCAAACTCTGGAGATTCAGGGTCTAAGAGGTTGAGTATCTCTAAATCTGTTTTAAGTTTATCACGTTTTCTAGGGTCGAATCGTTTAAATTGGTAAACAGTTCCTACCAACCCAATCAACATACCAAATGCTTTAATCACAATATCCCAATCCATAACAATCAATAGTTTTATCAGTTATTAGACTCTTCGCAACAAGCCTATTCTATAACTGTCAAAATAATGGTTTGAATCAGATATAAAAACCTATGAAGTCAACATGGTAGATGATTTTCATCAGTCATTAGTTTCAAACGGAGAAGAATTATAAGTGAGTTAGAATTACTCTCTTAATATATATTTGGAGTTATTCAGGTAGTCTTCATCCTTAGCATAAATGAATATACATCTTCCATCAGATATCTCATTTATAATCTCTTCGGAGAGTTCTTTGGGCAAAGCTGGACAGCCCCAACTTCTTCCCAATCGCTTATTCTTTTGTATATATTTTTGACTGACATAGTTTGCACTATGCACCACAATAGCTCGTTCTCTTGCATTGTGATTAAAGTCCTTTTCTATCCCATCTAACCGTAATGAGTAGCCATGCTTTCCACTATAAGTTTCTGCTGTCAGATAAAATCCTAGGCTTGATTTTTTTGATTGTGGAACATTAGAGAACACTGTAGGAAGGTTGCCTCCTGAATTTTTGCCATGTGCCACTAGGCATTTGTATAATAGTTTTTCTGTCTCTAAATCAATCAAATAAAATCGTTCTGCTGTAGAAGGTTTAGAAAAGTCTATAATGACTAGCTTATCTCTTTTTTTCAAATTTTCTATATTATAAAACCCAATCATAGCCAATCGAAACAGCTCAAAAGAAAGATGTTTGGATAACTTGGAATTTGCATAAATAGATTTGATTTTGTATTCTATTTCCTCATTAGGTTGCTGCACATTTTCGGTTCTATAGCTATTGGAACTACAAGCTGCAAAAAGTGTAAGTAAACAAAAAAGTAATGTATTTTGGGTTAATTTCATTCTTTATAGTTGGTTAGTTAGAGCAAATTTAACTCTTTAACCCATCTCTGCCAATCTTAATTCCAACATCTAGACTAATTCCTTCTAGATCATCCATAGCAAAACGACCAAAACAGCAAGAAGATAACTATAGTTATAGCCAAGGTGGATTAGGTTAGATAAAATCCAGCATCTTTGTGAAAGAAGAAATTATAGACTAAATCAGGT
>JAAEPD010000185.1 GCA_024222455.1 Aureispira sp. | reverse complement strand
TTCATTAAACCTAGAAAAATTGGCACATCAACTTGCAAAAAACACAAACCTTCGCAAGCTTTATTTGCAACATGATAATATCGAAGAAATTCCTGATAATATTGGAGAGTTAACTTCGATAGAGCTCTTGAATTTAGAACACAATAAAATTGAAGATATTCCTAAAACAATAGGCAAGCTAAAAAACCTAAAACGGTTAAACCTAATGGATAACCCCATTAGCGATAAAAAACTACGCAAGAAAGCCGCAAAATGGTTGCCTAAAACTAATATTATTTTTTTCCATCGTGAAACTTAAAAATTAATGGATACCGATAATCCTATAGAAGAAAAAGAAGAACCTATTCATACTCCAGAAAGTATTGAACCAAAAAAAAGAAGTTGGTTAAAAATTATCTTTCTTACTATATTAGTTTTGGGTGGGATAGTTGCTGGCGCAGGTTATTATTTCTACAATAGAGCCTTTGGCCCAACTATACAACTAGCTGAAGATCATATCTTCACTATTCCTGGCAACAGCACAATAGCTTCTCTAGGGAAATTACTAGCGGAGGAAAAAGTAATCTCAGATGAAAGCAGTTTTAATTGGACTGCCAATCAAATGAGTTTCAAAATAAAGAGTGGTAAATACAGAATCCCTGCGAATACTAAAAGTAATTATGATTTAGTCAAGGTTTTTAGAAATAAGCAGCTTACCATTAAACTAACCTTCCATAACTTTAGGCTAAAAGAACAATTAGCAGGACATGTTGCCAAGCAAATAGAGGCTGACTCTTTGTCTATCTTGGCACTAATGAATGATGTTACCTATTTGGATGAGATTGGCTATACACCCGAAAATATCATGACCATTTTCATTCCAAATACCTATGAGGTTTATTGGAACTATAGTGCTGAAAAACTTATGGAAAGAATGCTCAAAGAGCATGAAAAGTTTTGGTCTGAAGATCGCCAAGAAAAGGCCAAAGCCCTAGGTTTAAGCCCTATTGACATATACACTGTGGCCTCTATAGTAGAAACAGAGAGTAACCATAAACCAGAGCGCCCAACTATAGCAGGAGTTTATCTCAATAGATTGCGAAAAGGTTGGCATTTAGAGGCTGATCCTACAGTAGTCTTTGCAACTGGAGATTTTACAATCAAACGTGTCCTAAACCGCCATTTAGAGGTTGATTCACCTTACAATACTTATAAATATCCAGGTATTCCTCCTGGTCCTATTTATATGGCTTCAGCCAATGCAATAGATGCGGTACTCAATGCTCAAGAGCATGACTATATGTTCTTCTGTGCAAAACCACAAGAAGCAGGACAACCCGCAACGCACGCTTTTGCCAAAACGCATAGAGCACACATCAACAATGCTAAACGTTATCAGCGTTGGCTGAACCAACAGGGGTATTAAATAGCTACTTAAGAGTCATAAAAAAAGCATTGAACAACGCTCAATGCTTCTCAAAATACTTGTTAAACTATAAAAAAACACTGACCTATGTCAGTTAATTACTTGAGTTTAGATGTCATTTCTTTATAATCCGAGACTGCAGCAGCCTTTTTTTGTTTCTTTTTCCGTTTTCTTTTTGGCAAATCTTCTTCTTCCACAAAGGGCACACCAGATACTATAATGGCATCATAAGGCTTATCTACAAGAGTTTTCTCATAGTTTTTGGTAGCTCTTGCCCCAAAACAAGATGAAAAAACATACCTATCCCTATTAAACCTACATAAGTAAACAATTTAGAGGCATTCATAAATCATTAGCATTAAAGTCATTAAGCAAAAAATATTCTCGCTCACTTAGAATACCCCTATATAATTAATTTCACTTCAAAAAGTTTAATCTTTTGGTCAAAAAAACTAGAATAATCCTGTCTAAATTCCAAAATATCGAATAGAATTCTTATATTTAAAAAGAGTATAGCATGTTGATTATCATTACATCTATGCCTTTTTATAAATTTTCTATTGATAGATGCACCATTTTCTAAAAAAACTGTATCTACCTTAGTGAATAGATTAAATACCTAATTGAGAAAAAAAGAACTTATAGTACAAACCCTTACAAACACCATGAGTCTTAACAAAAACACCACTATAGAACTTTCTGTAGAATCTAAAAAAACGTCTAGCAAAAATTTAGTCCAAATTTCCAATTGGGTAAATGTTGCACTTAATGCAAAAGAAGAGGAAGAAGCAACTAAGGAAGAATCTTCTGAACCTGACGATAACTCTAAGAAAACACGCCTACTGCAAATGAATATGTCTTTTTGTCGAGTTATGCTCAGCAAAAAAAGGTAAGAAGTTTACTATATCTCCACTATCAAGACTCCCCTTCTTCTAGGTAGAAACATACTTCCTCCCTAGCAGTCTTTAGGCTGTAAATTGTTACCACCCAAATCCAGAAGTAGCAAATGCAATAATTACTATTAAAGCTATTATTACAAATAGAACAGCAGCTACAACACCTAAAATAAGGCCCGTTTGGGCTATCTCCCAACCACTAAATCGCTCAGGGAATTTATCTATTTTATTCAGAGCTATCGTTCCTATAATTATTGCAACTATTGCTGCAGGAAAAAACAAAAATCCTAATAGTCCTAAAAACAAAGCTAGAATAGCCAATCCATACGAAGGGTCATCTTGCAAAGATTTAGTATGCTTTATTTGTTTTTTTAAACGTTCTCTCTTCTTCACACTTTCCGTTTCATCTAACTTTGCAGAAAGCTTATTCAGATGCTTATTCAAGCGAGCTGTTCTTTTATCTAAGCGCTTTTGCTTTCTAGTTTTCACTTGCCCTGTATTCCCTCCATTATCTCTAGACAACTCTACAGTAGGTGCATAATCTGCAGAGATCAAGAGCAAACTAAATAATAACAGTCCAATTATAAATAAGAGCTTTTTTGTGTTGTGCATAGAATTATATTTTTATAGACAAGACACTCTATTGACTAAACCTAGGCTACCAAATACCATTAACAATTAGATTAATAAACACTCCCAATATTATTAAACCTATTAATACTAATATACTAGCAGCTATAATTCCCAAAATCAGCCCAGCTTTAGCCATTTTTCTGCCACCAAATTTTTCAGGAAATCGCTTTGCTTTCTTCAGACCTATTACCCCTAATATTATTGTTCCTACTATTATTACAGCAAATAGAATCCATACTATAAACTTACTTAGTGTCATAAGCATAGGGATACCTATAAGAATTGCTATAAATCCACTAAAAAGATATGCAATCAATATTAACGCTAATATCCCTAGTACCAATGCTATAATTCCTAATACTTTTGAGGGCTTCTCCTGTAAAGACGTGGTACGTTTTATTTGTTTTTTCAAACGCTTTTGCTTGCTTACACTTTCTGTTTTATCCAACTGAGCAGAAAGCTTATTCAAGCGCTTGTTCAATCGAACTTTTCGTTTATCTAAACGCTTTTGCTTTCTAGTTTTAACTTGTTCGGTATTCCTTCCATTATCTCTAGACAGCTCTACAGTAGGTGCATAATCTGCAGAGATCAAGAGCAAACTAAATAATAACAGTCCAATTATAAATAAGAGCTTTTTTGTGTTGTGCATAGAATTATATTTTTATAGTTAACTATAAAAAAGGTAAGCACAAACTCATTTTATTTTGATGATCACTATTATAAAAACAAATGACATTTATCAAATATCGATATATCTTCCCTTCTAACACTATCCTAATTTTTTTTCAAAAAAAAAGACAGCCTCAAGCAACTCTTTACCAAACATTTATAATCCTCTTTATTTTTATTCCTCATTTTTTTTTCAAAAAAGTTTTGAAAACTAATAACATGCTGTATATTTGCCCTCGGAGTATGGCAAGCACAATTAGCTCCTGCTGAATCCCCCAGGCCGGAAACGGAGCAAGGGTAGGCGGTCGTAGCGGTTGGTGAGTGTCTGCTCCTTTTTTTATGCCCCTACCTCTCCTTCTCAAAAAAATATCCTAACAACCATCATTAGCTATTAGGATATTCTACAAAGAAAATTTTCTACGCTCTGTTATTTCTGAACACTTATCTTTTCTACCCTTCTGAATCCATCATTTTCTAAAACTACAAAGTAAATTCCATCAGCCATTCGTTTAGTATCGATAGTGGTAATAAATTGACCTTTGCCCTCCCCTTTTGCTACCTTCTTTACCAATTTCCCTGCACTATTAATCACTGTCAACTGATAGTTGCTATAATACGGAACACTAAAACTGATTTTAGCCTGGTCCTTCACAGGATTAGGAAATACTGTCATCAACAAAACATCCTTACTTTCTACAGCATCTGGCTCAACCAATGCTGTATTAACAGTCTTTTCTATATAAACTTCAAAAATGGCATTGCTGGCCCAACTCTCTACTCCCGTATTTATAAAAAAGATATTCTCTTGCGAACTTTCTATTCCGCCATAAATATGTCCCACTAAGGTTTTGCCTGTAGGCAGGTTATTCAAATCCAGAATCTCTTGATCATCATAAGCTACTGTATGCAAAGGAAAAAACTCTGCCCCACTCCCCAAAAATCCAGGCATTTTAGCAGTCAGCTCATATTCCATCAAACTATCATTAGAAAAACGTGTTACTTGACTTATCGTTTTGACAAAAGGTACATTAGGGTCATCCCACATAGTTCCTGTACTATCAAAATGATAGCGACTCATTCCACCAAAAAAGATAGAATGCATAATATTGGCAGAAGCATCATGTATCCCCATTTTAGCTGAATGATATTGAGTAAGCATCTGATCAAATTGAGGAACTACTGCATAACCACCTGTGTCTACGTTCACGGTATTGAGCCAAGGTAGGTCTTGCCCATATTGAAATACTCCTGAAAAAATGGTAAATCCAGTTTCACCATTCGGAAAAATCTGAGGAACCATATTATAATCTCGTCGATGTAGATTCAAACTATCGTACCATTCTGTTGCTTGCTGCACACTCAATGTACCTGCATTATCTACAATCTTAAACTTTCGTATAGCATTAGTATATTCTTGTATAAACCCAGGTCCATGAGTAGGTCCCATAGGATTATAACGACCTATAAACTTCTGTCCTCCCGCCAAATAAAAGGTTCCATCTAAATAGCCTAACTGTCCTCCAGTCACCTCCATAAAGCTGTGTTGCACTTGTCTAAAATGACTAGTAAAGCTAGTACCATTCACTACTGCATCAATCACTTGAGGTACATTCACAACCGTAATATACGGATAGGTAATATGATCTACTGAAGTAGCACTATAGCCATAGCCACCTACTATGTACAACAAGCTATCAACTTGCTTAAAATTCATGTTGGTAGATTGCAATTGTTCTTGATAAGAGGTTCCTAAGGAACTCAAAGCAGCACTCCAAACCTGTTTAGTTTGTACATCTACTACATAAACAGTCACATTGTTGTCTGTAGCCTGAAAAGCAGCCCAAGGTTGACGTCGATGCAAGCCATCTTTTCTTCCTCCAATCAACAGCCACTTATCATTTGCTTGCCCTATCACGAAAGAGTGTAAGGCAGGAGCATTGCTAAATTGTTGCACTTTTTCGATAGAAACAGTAAACTGCTCTGGAGTTGTTTGCGCTCCAAGCCAAGTTGCCCAATATAAGAGGATACCTATTATTAAATACTTCTTCATAGTGTGTTGATATGACTTTATGTTTATAATTGATTTCAACTATAATTATACATAAAGTCTTATTGCTATCTTGTAACTATTATCACTCAACCAAAAAAAGTTGATTATATAGATGTTACTCCTTATTTTTTCTCAACATTCAGACATTTACAAAATTCAGATTCCCAATTTTTCATACAACTTTGAATGATTTTTGGTATTTTCAAGGCTACAAATAAAATATTCCAATGAAAGACATTCAAGATAATATTAATGAGGTATTCGAATCGGTATTTGGTTACACCCCACAAACTGAGCGTTTAGAGGATATCCAGAAGCAGTTCTTCAAACTCATGCGCAATACTGGGGTTAGGAACCTAAAAGCATCTACAGCCGATTTATTGACCACTCTGATTCAATTAGCAACGGAAAGTGGTTGGAGCTTGGAGGAACTTGTAGAGCAAAACCTAACTAAAATTCAAAAGAGAGCAGCACAATACAAATCTTTGGGTCGAAAAAAACGCATTGCTATCTATGGAGGTGCTTTCAACCCTATCACCAATGGGCATATACAAGTGGCACAATTTGTACTCAATGTCTCTGGTCATTTTGATGAGGTTTGGATAATGCCAGCTTACCAGCATATGAATAATAAACGGATGGAAAGCGCAGAGCATCGCATAAAAATGTGTGAATTAGCCGCAGCCGTAGATGGTCGAATTAAAGTATTTGATTATGAGATCAAGCATCAGTTGGCTGGAGAAACCTTTAAAATGGTTAAACAACTAACAAATGATGAGGCTTATACTGGTTTTGATTTTGCCTTTATTATGGGCTTGGACAATGCCAATAGTTTTGATAAGTGGGTAAATTATGAGCACCTAGAAAAGATGATGAAATTTGTGATTGTGCCAAGAAAAGGAATAGAAAGAGACCTTAGTAAAGATTGGTATTTGAAAGCACCTCATATTTTTCTTAACAATGAGAATACAGCCATTCAAGAAGTAAGCTCTACGCTAATTCGAAATATTTTATCGAGTGGAGAGGAATTGGAGCGACTAGCTCAGTATATGAATAAGGAGGTGGTCGATTATATCGCATCACAGCAATTGTATACTTCTTAATTCACAAACAACAACCTATCATGAAAAAAGGAAAAGATTATATTGGCGTTGGTACAGGCGCAATGGTTTTTAATGACAACAATGAGGTTTTTATTGCACAGCGTGGACCTGCGTCTAATAACGAAGCAGGATTCTGGGATTTCCCTGGTGGCACTGTCGATTTTGGAGAGACTTGCGAAGCAACTGTTATCCGAGAATTGAAGGAAGAATTTGATATGGATATTGCGATTGTGGAATTGTTGGAAGTAGTGAATCATATCCTGCCAGAAGAGGGACAGCATTGGGTATCACCAACCTATATTGCCAAACATGTTGGGGGCATTCCTCGTGTGATGGAACCAGAGAAATGTCCAGTTTTCAAATGGGTAAAGGTGGCAGATATTAATCCAAAAGAATTGACACAAAGTAGTCGTTCTAATTATCTAAAATATATGGAACGGTTTGGATAAGCTATTTAGGCAGGTCGAATTTTTAGTTTCAGTTTATTAGAAAAGCTCCTTACAAAATGAATAAATTTTCAATTGATCTAGTTGGTGACCATGCCCTACAAATCAATTTTATCAAGCCTTATCCTGAAGATATTGTCGCTCAGATAAATTCTGCGCTAGAATCGATAGAGGCTAAAATGGAGTCTCGTCACCACAATACCTATGTAGATGAGTATTATTGGTGGTATAGCTGCAAGGATGGGCGTTTTACTTTCACAGATCATTGGGGCGATTATAATATTTATGCACAGGGCAATAATGTGCTGATTAAGGTGATTGCAAAGGCATTGGTTGAGAGTGGAAAATTTGAGCAAAAGTAATTACCTCCCAATACATAAAGTAATATTTAAACAGGCTCTTAAAATAGAAGTTGTTTGCATCTATACGATTTTGACAAACTTTTTGTACTTTTGCACTAGTATTTTATACACAATTTGTTTATATTTAGGACTAGTATAAATAAAAAAGTAATTTTTAGATTTCTAAATTAGAATATAACCATCCAACTATATGGGAAAAGTTATAGCTGTTGCTAATCAAAAAGGTGGTGTAGGCAAAACAACTACTGCCATAAACTTAGCAGCTAGTTTAGCCATTTTAGAGTATAAAGTGTTGTTGATTGATGCTGATCCGCAAGCCAATTCTACTTCAGGTATTGGGGTTGCACCAGATAGTATTGAGAACAGCCTTTATGATTGTTTAGTCAACGAAATGGATCCAAAAGAAACCATTTTGAAGACCGACACTCCTCGCCTTGATTTAATTCCTGCACATATCAATTTGGTTGGTGCAGAAATAGAATTGATCAACCGTTGGCAAAGAGAATATATATTAAAAGGTATTATTGATAAGATTCGTGATAATTATGACTTTATTATCATTGACTGCTTGCCTTCTTTAGGTTTAGTTACTGTTAATGGTCTTACTGCTGCCGATTCTATCATTATTCCTGTTCAGTGTGAATACTTTGCACTAGAAGGTTTAGGTAAGTTGATGAATACTATTCGATTGGTGAAAGGCCAATTAAATCCAGACCTAGATATTGAAGGTATTTTGTTGTCTATGTATGATCCTCGTTTGCGCCTAGCTAAAGAGGTAGTTGATGAAGTACGTAAATACTTCAACGATCGTGTATTCAAAACAATTATCCATCGTAATTCACGTATAGCAGAAGCTCCGGGCGAAGGTAAACCTGTAGCAATGTATGATGCAGCCTCTAAGGGTGCTATCAACTTCTTGAATCTTGCTCAAGAGATCTTGAAAAAGAACAAAATGCGTGTAATGCGTCGAAATCCATTGAAGAAAAAATAGTCTTTATTAGACTAATGATATATCCTAAAAAAGGACTTAACTCAGAGTTAAGTCCTTTTTTTATTGTGTATCTCTTGGGTTACTTTTCATCTTTCTCTTTTACCTTTTCATCCAACCGTTCTTTCAGATTTTCCACAGCCTTCTCATCATCTGACAAAATCTCTATAGGCTTAAACAACTCTTTCTTTGATTTGGGTCTAAATTCTTCTAACCATCTATACCCCTCTAATTGCAAGGACTGATGATTCACTTGATTCATGGGATATAAAATAGCCTTAGGATCAGCAACAAACTTGATTCGGTACAACTGGTTTTTGTAAAAATAGATGTACATATGTTTACAATCTATATCATTCACCCCAATAAACCGATCCTTACCATCTTTTGCATAATAAACACTCTCTCCTTTGTGTTTGACATCCATCAATTTGAGTTTGCCTAAGCTGTCAAAACTAGCCGTAATATGGCGTCCCTTTATTTGGTTATAATAAGTCCCTTCATCTGTGCTGACTATAAAGGAATTCTTTCGCTGTTGTACTTTATTAATCTTATTATTCTTGAGTCGTACTCGTATGGTATCTGCCGTAAACTGTACAGAGTCGACCCACAAGACAGGGTCATCAAAAAAGGTAAACATAGAATCTAAATCACTATAAGATAGTGAATCACAAAGGGCCTGTATATCAGACTTATACAACCTAACATTTCGATAGGCTTGTAGTATTCTAGCATCCTCATTATCCTTTGCATTGCTATCTGGCATAGAATACAAAGTATCGGCAGAAAGCCAAAGACTATCCCCATCTATAAGTGTGCGCAAAACAGGCTTTTTGTGTGCTAAAATAGTATTAGTGCTATCATCATAATAAGCCTCTGCACAAGTAATTTGGATATTAGAAGTGGTATCTTCCCAAACTACATTGCCTCTAGCAAGACCTTGACGTGTTTCTCTGTTATAATCTAAACTATCACTAGTCAATATACTGTTGTCTTGAACAACCCGAACAGAGTCCCTAAACTGCATAGTTTTAGTCTCTCCATCATAAAAAGAGTTCTTGGCATCTATCGACTGCCCTTGTGTAGAATCGGTTGTTCTGAACTTAGGATTCCCATTAAAAAAGTATTGGTCTATATCTGCATCATAAACAATAGTATCTGCATTTACTTTTTGATCTTTATCTGTAAATGTTGCATTACCAATTAGATAATACATTTTAGCTTTACCATCATAAATAATCTTGTCGCCTGTAGCTTTTTCGGTCTTATCAGGATCTTCATTTATATAATAAGCATTCTTAGAAAGCTCTGCATAGTTGGCTTTACTATCATAATAACCATCCTCACAGTATATTACCTTTTGCTCATTATAGATGTAAGTAGGTGCTATAAACATAGCCTTTTCCGTTTGGGTATTGAAGGCTAAAGAATCTGAAACTAATTTATAGTCTGGGTGTGTAACACGTACCGAATCTTTGAAATAGGCAATATTGGTGTTAGCATCATAATATCCAGATTTGCTGACAAGCTCAGCACTATCACTTACAATCAAGGCCCCTGTAGGATAGGTCGCTATTTTAGTATTTAGGTCATAATTTAGAATATCGGTATATATTGTCATGCTCGAATCTTGGAGCACCACCTCCTGTTTTAGTTGTGCTAACCTAGACATTCCATCATAA
This sequence comes from Aureispira sp., assembly GCA_024222455.1. GTDB lineage: Bacteria > Bacteroidota > Bacteroidia > Chitinophagales > Saprospiraceae > JAAEPD01. Next base: position 11,675 of record JAAEPD010000185.1, on the reverse strand, counting down.
AACAAAGAATCCGAAAAAATTCGGATGCTATCATCTTGCAACATCTGAACATTGCCAAAAGCAGTGATCATTTTCATGGGTGCTATATAACCTGTATCACACCACAAATGCATATTATTTTGAACCAAATGCACATCTCCCAACAACTCTTGAAAACGTCCCTCTGGTTTTTCTTCTGCTCGATATTGCTGAATGAAGATAATCTCTAGTTTAGAGCTGTCTTCCTCTTCTGTGGTGGGGTCAGTTGTTGGTTCTTGTGCATGCAGAAAATCTAAACTACCCAACACACACAATCCAGCCAAACATATATGCAAAAACAATTGTCGCATCAACTATTCTATTACAAATTATAAATCTATACAAGTTGCTAAATAGCAACGTCTAAATACTCAACAAAGCTACACAAAAATCATACATAAAAAATAGCGTCAAGCTCGTTTTATGCAATTATTAACGAGACTTGACGCTATCTATATTATACGTTCTAAACTGAGAAAGACTAATTAGTTATTCTTCTTATCTAGTTTACCTTGGTGTTTTTTCAATTTATCATCTTGAGCAGGTGGTGTATAAGGTTTGTACTTGCCACTCAACACTGTACGATAACGCTCTGGATGTTCTCTAATATCAACTACCAATGCTTGTACATCTGAAATTGTTACTTTCACATCATCCTTGAACTTGCCATCATGGAATAATGCTCCCAATAAGCCTTCATGCTGCTTGAAATCAAGTAATTCCGTTACATTATCAATAGCACCATTTGCTTTTTTCAAGGTAACATCTACCCCATCAATCATTTCATTGACATTAGTTAACATTCCTTTAGCTTCATCAATAGTAGCTTTTAAGTCTGCATCTTTTATTTGACCAGTAATATCATTGATATTGTTGAGCATAGAAGTAATTTGCTCATTGCTATTTTTGATATTTTTAGTAATATCTTGCAAATTAGCCATTGTCAAAGAGATATTCACAGATGCACTCAATAACAAGTTATTAACTTGATCTGTAATCACTTTTACATTTTTCATAACTTGTTCCATCTCCTGCATTGTTCCAGCCAAAGCATTATTGTCTTTATCCAAGACTTGCTCCAAAGCAGTTACAATAGATTCCACTTGTTTCAAATAAGGCCCTGCCATATCCATCGCATCATCAAACATGCTAGAAACTTCTCCTTTCAGGATATCCCCATTGGTTGCACAATTTCCGCCTTCACATTTACCTTTAAACACCAATGCTACTTCTTTACCTCCCATTAGAGAAGGTTGCACCAATGTTGCTTTTGCATTTTTAGGAACAGAAACATCGTTACGAAAGCTTAACTCAACATCAACTACTCCTGAGTAATCCTCTCTTAGTCCAATATTGGTTACTGCACCAACTTTATATCCATTAATTGTTACAGGTGCTGCTATATCTAAACCTCCAACAGATGTAAATTCTGCCGTTACGATAATATCTCCTGACAATAAATTTTTTCCTTTCAAAAAGTTGTATCCCCAAATTAAAATACTGAGAGCTACAACACCAAATATTCCAACTTTTATTTCGTTTTTCACAATATCAATTCTTTATGTGAGTTAATTTGCTAATTCTAGAGTTCTATTATTTACCTAATTTCAGATATCGTTCAGGATGTGCTTTAATCCGTTTGATCAAACCATCTATATCTTGAACCTTTAACTGAATGCTGTCCTTAAAATCTTTATCATTAAGCAATTTTGCTAATATTCCTTCTTTAGTATATTTATCTATAAGTATAGATACAGAATCTATCTTATTGTTGGCAGTACCCAATACTCCCCCAACCTTTGTGATCTGACCATCTAATTTCTTAATACTTCCTCGTGCATCTGTAATCGTCTTACCATAATTTTGAGCCTTTAGGCTAGCTGTTTGTTGGTTTAGACTATCTAATAGTGCATTTATGTCTTTCTTTTTGAGATCAGCCGTCATTTTTTGATAATAAGCTAAATCGCTTACTCCTTTTTTACCAGACTTATTGAGTGTTTTACTAAAACTTTTAGTCGATTGCTCTGTTTTTTTAACCATTGCTATTACGTTATCTAATAGCTTTCCATATTTTTCGGCACTAGCAGTGGTGTCATACTTAGAAACTGCCTTCCCTATAGCTTCTCCTGTTTCATCTATATAGGTAAGAGCTCTACCTTTTATTCTATCTCCTGATTCTAGACAATTTTCAGTACATCGTCCTTCATATATCAAGTTAACAGCTTCTCCCCCTAAAACAGAAGGTTGCAAAGCCATGACATGAGTATTTTTAGGCAGTCGAATATCTGGATCTATATCTAAATCTAGTAATATTTGATCTCCTTCTTTATATATAGCTGTTACTACACCTACTTCTAGCCCTCCTATATATACTGCAGTTCCTTTACCCATAGATATTATCTCGGTAAACTCTGCAGTGATAATCATATTGCGTGAAAAGACATTTTGTCGATTGAGGTAATTAAAAAACCACAATGTAAAGCCCAAAATGACTACCCAAACAATTCCAACTATTGATTCTCTTGATATTAGAGCCAAAATGTTTATTTTATTCTATCCTAAAAAATCTATACAAATACAAGGCTATATTCAAAAACATTAGCCTATAAATAGAAACCGAAGTGCTACAAATTGAGCTAAAAACCCAATAAAATAACCTCCATATATATCTGAGGTTTCGTGCGCACTCAAAATTAATCGAGAAGTTCCTACCAAACCACAAGCTACTATTGCCCATAAAAGCAGGTGGCCATTATTATCGTTAGTGCTTACTATACTAATAAGTACCATAGCCAAAAAGCCTCCCATACCAACAGTATGCATACTTATTTTAGAAAATAAGTTAACAAAAAATGCTAAAAACAAGGCTATAGTAGCTCCTAGCATAAATATTTTCACTTCCAAAGGCATTATAGTAGAATAATTCAAATTCATGAACTCTACCATATAGAATATTCCTGTTAGAATATATGGACCTATTCTATCCATTCTATCTCTCAATGTAAAAGTCTGCACTAAGTTTAACCCTCGCATAATCAAAACTGCTAAAGTTGGGATAGCAAAGGTAAATAACATTAAATGGATAAACATTATTTGATTGTTTGTACTATCCATCACTTTTGTAAAAGAGGAACAACCAAACAAAAATGGATTGACCTTAGCTAATAAGATAAATGCATATGCCAAGATTAATAAGGGATGAAAGACAACAGACACCAACTGTGCTCCCCATCGCACAACTGGCGAAAAAGAGGCGATATGCCGATTCATCTGTTCTATTTCTTTTGAATCCATTTCTATATTTTCATTTTAATATTTCACTATGCAATATTGGTATTCTAGGCCAAAATAGAAAAACTATCTCAAAACATGAAAATTAGGCTTGTATTGTTCCAATAACAATATGTTTAAAATTATAATTTTGAATAATGTGAGTATGTAATTTTTAGAAGTTAAAGCTCTTTTTTAGAGTAATAGCCTTAGCTATTCTGAGAAAAAAAGCTGCTAAGATCTAGAAATTGACATTATACATTAGCAATTAGTATAATTTAAAACATGTTCTAAACCTGCTCATTAGTCACAAAGTTTATGCCTGCTTTATTTTCGAAACACAAGAAAAAAGAGTAATCCCTCCTATTGAGAACTACTCTTACTTATATATATCTAATACATCTTTTAGGCAATTAGCCCCTAAAGTATCTTATTTTAGAGCACCAATAGTTTTTTGTAGAAGTTCTTGCCTGTACATTTTATATTTAAAGTATAAACACCAGTTTTCAAACCTTTGGTAGGCAAAGCAAATGTTGCTTGGGCAGAGAGTACCATATATATAGTACGAAACCTCTGCTGACCATAACTATCTTCTATTTCTACAGTAAGTATTTCACCTTCTAGTCCATTGCACATTAGGCTAGTTGAGGAGGTCATATACACAACATTAGGAGCTAAGGTAACAAAAGGCTTCCCTATCAGCTGAGGATCTTCTATTTCTAGAATAGAATGGCTATAATATTGCCCTCCATAGTCTTTAACTTTTTTGAGCCTATAGTAATTTAGCGTCTTGCTCGGCAATTTATCTAAACCAACATAAGGGGTCATTCTAGCGATACCATTGCTAGCACTAGGTTTTTGATCTATCATTTGCCAAAAACGACCATCAATACTTTTTTCTATTTCATAACGATCAATATCTAACCCTCCTCTATCTGCCCATTTTATAGATGTTAGGCGATTATCAGCATAAGGCTCTATATAAAAATTTAGTATATCTTTATCCAAGAATGCAGGAGTAGCAGCATGAGGACAACTCGTTGCATCTCCTACAACTATTCCCAAGTTGGTTGACAAAGACTGAGACTGTACTTCTACTAAGTTAAGTTCATATAAACTTGCATTCTGCATTCTACCTATAAACCACCGCCCTTCTGCAGTTGACCATATATTACCTATACCTGCACGCCCAGAAGGCAACCTAGGCATTTTGCCCACCATCTTAGACTCCTTTAGGTAGGGGTGTATAATCAGTACTCGATTAGTCGCATCTACACAAACAAACTGTTCTTGCTCTACATTATAAGCTATATTGGTAAATTCATCGCCTGCAAATTCACCTAATATTGAAAACTGATTGTTTTTTAGGTCAATACTATAAAGACTCTTAGTTTTCTTATTATACATACAAAAATAATCTCCACCGATCTCCCCTACTGTTATGTTTTCATAAGGAAAATCGCTATCAGCCTCTTTAGCTTTGGGTAGGCCTAAATCCTCTATTTTTCCTAACTTCCCGACTCTTAATAAGTGCCCATTCTCTTTATTTAATAAATATATAAGCCCATCACTACTATTCAATCCGAGAGCAGACACCCTAAAATTAAAAGGTTCTAGCACAGGTTGGAACCAAAGTTGCCCATCAAATCGTTGACTAAGCACACACAATTGATTTTCCTTCAATTGATAAAAATTCGGACTGCACCCAAAGGGTTCCAAAACAACTTTCTTTTGAGCACTCAGGCTTCCCCAACTGAAGACAAGCAAAAAAAGAATTGACCTTATGTATTTTAAGTAATCCATTAAGACAGAATATTGATTTTTTTTTGATTATATTTGTTATCCTTTGTCGCCCAAAAACAGATTTTGATTAATATCGGATATATATGAACACTAAGGATTTTTTAAGTCTCCTCAAAGATATACACAAACTTACGACCATAAGTTATGAACAGTTAGATAAACTACTTCTTCAATTTCCTTATTGCCACAATTTACGTTTATTACTATTAAAAAAATATCAAACGGATGATCATATTTCTTTTGATCGTCAATTAACCCTTGCGAGCACCTATTCTCCCGATCGTCAGTTTTTGAATCATTTTATTCAAACTAAACCTAGTTTAAATAAGGTTATTCCGATCCAAAACAAACCTAATTTAGAGCAGAAAGAAGAAGAAATAGTAGAGAAAAATATAACAACTGCTCCTGTAGAAGAAGTTGTAGAATCTGAAACATTAACTGAAGAGGTAATAGAAGAAGAAACAGTTTTGGAGGATGAGGTTTTAGACAAAGAAACTCCTATAGAAGAAACGATTAAGGAGGAAGGAATAGAAGAAGTAGAAAATATCGAAGAAGAGGCAGTAGAACTAGAGGCTGACTTGGATATTAAGCATAAAGTATCAGAGACTCCACCTAGATTAGACTTGATGGAGATAGTAGCGCTGACTAAAGAGAATAATGTGTTGGATGAAGAGGAAAGGGAAATTAGTTTTATGCCATTAGAAGAATGGGTGCAAAGTTTTACGCCTCCTCGTATCAATGACAAGTCAGAAACAAATCCTAGACGCAAACGATTCAAGTTATCTAGAATACCCGTTTTTGAAGATAGAAAAATGTTAGATCTTTTTGAGAAGAATGATAAGACTCCAGAAAAAGAAGAGGTTGAAGATAAAATCATTGCTCCAACTGAGGAAAAACAACTAGAAAAAGTAGAGGAACCTAAAATAGAAGATAAAGAAGAAGAGCTTAATACGGAAGAGGAACAACCGAAAGAAGAAGAACCTGCTCAAAAACCTTTTGATTTCTTTTCGGAATCTACAGAAGCTTTCCTAAAAAGCCTTTCTAGCAAAAAACAAAAAAAGACCAAATCTACTTCGAGCAAAGTAGACTATATGGCCAAAGAAAGTGTGACTGAAAACGAGGAAGTCATTTCCGAAACACTAGCCAATTTATTGGCCCTACAAGGAAAAAAAGACAAGGCAATCAAAATGTATAACGCTTTGAGTTTGAAATTTCCTGAAAAAAGTCGTTTCTTTGCAGAGAAAATTGAAGAACTGTCTGGAGATGCGTAGCATCCCTTATATTTAGAATTCACAAAAAAAACACGTTAAACAATTTATAACCATGGTTTTATTATTAACTGTACTGATTGCATTAATCTCATTTCTCCTTATCCTTGTTGTTTTGGTACAAAACCCTAAAGGTGGTGGATTAAATGCTTCTTTTGGTGGTGGCCAAGCGGCTAACCAAATTATGGGAGCAGCTAACTCTACAAATCTATTAGAAAAAATTACTTGGGCTTTAGCTGGGTCTTTATTAGCATTATGCCTAATCACAGGTGTATTTTTCAAAGGTGGCCAAACTGGTGGCAATGGTATTGATGTAGATCCTTCTGGTGTTATTACTACACCTACTGCACCAACTGGTGGTGGAACTACTGCTCCTCTTCCTGGTGGCGGAACAGATCCTAATGGTTAGATTAATATCTATCAAAATATAGTAGACTCGCTCTTAGAGCGGGTCTTTTTTTTGTCTTGACAAGATTTTGACCAATTTACTTTTCATATCCTTGTAACTAAGTTTATCTTTGCACTGCTTTTGACTAAAGCATTTAAGAACAGCACAAAACCAACTAGAGAAATAGACGAATGGCAAGAAGTAGAAGAGGCAAAAACAAAGAAGAGCGCCCCAAAATAAGTAAAGAAGGCTACCAAAAAGCCAAACAACTCCTAAAATATCTGGCTCCTTACAAATGGTCATTTTTTGTAGGACTCCTATTCCTATTGTTAGGAAGTGGTGTATTTATGATTTTCCCTGTAGCAGCAGGTGAGCTCATCAATATTGCTATCGGAAAATCTACCTATGGTTGGACACTTAGCGATCTAGGGCTTATTCTCTTTGTTGTCTTGCTTATACAAGGTTTTTCTTCTTACCTACGTGTATTACTTTTTGCCAATGTTAGTGAAAAAGGGATGGCCGATATTCGTAAACATCTCTACCAAAAGCTAGTTAGTCAACCTATTTTCTTTTTTGAGCAAAATCGTGTTGGAGAGCTTACTAGTCGTAGTACGGCCGATGTACAGCAACTACAAGATGCTATCTCTATTACCTTAGCAGAGCTTATTCGCCAGATTTTGATGCTGATTGGAGGTATTATTATATTAGCCTTCACTTCTCTTAAATTGTCTCTAACTATGTTGGCTACCTTTCCAGTAGTTATCATTTTTGCCATTGGTTTTGGTCGATACATCCGAAAGTATGCTAAAAAGCGTCAAGATCATCTAGCCGAAACCAGTGTTATTTTAGAAGAGACACTCCAAGCTATTACTGTAGTCAAAGCGTTTACAAATGAATGGTATGAGCGTCTACGCTATGGAAAGTCTGTAGATCAGGTAGTGGATATTTCCTTGAAATATGCTCGTGTACGAGGGCTTTTTATTGTGTTTATCATTACTGTACTTTTTGGTGCAATGTTTTTTGTACTTTGGTCTGGTGCTCGAATGGTAGAAAGTGGTGCTATTCGTCCAGGTGACTTGGTTACCTTTATTACCATCACAGCTATAGTTGGTGGTGCATTGGCTAGTTTGGGTGATTTTTATACTCAAATGTTGCGTGCAGTTGGTGCTTCTGAGCGCATAATGACTATTCTAAATAATGAATCGGAAGTAGATATGACAACAGAAGTTGCTCCATTGGAGTTGGATGGAGTTATTGACTTTCAATCTGTAAAATTCCGTTATCCTTCTCGCCCAGATATAGAGGTACTCAAGGGCTTGAATTTGCATATTAATGCCGGTCACAAAATTGCATTAGTGGGTGCCTCAGGGGCAGGAAAATCAACTATTGTCCAACTTATACTACGCTTCTATCAACTTAATGAAGGAAAAATTTTAGTTGACCAAAAACCTTTAGAAGAGTACAACATCACACAGCTTCGTCAAAATATAGCTATAGTTCCTCAAGAGGTTATTCTATTTGGAGGTTCTATCCGTGAAAACATTGCTTATGGTCGCCATAATGCTACAGAAGAAGAGATTATAGCTGCAGCTAAAAAAGCTAATGCCTGGGAGTTTATCAGTGGGTTCCCTGAGGGCTTAGAAACATTAGTTGGAGAGCGTGGAATCAAACTTTCGGGTGGGCAACGTCAGCGCATTGCTATTGCTAGAGCAATATTGAAAGACCCTGCTATTTTGCTATTAGATGAAGCTACCTCTGCACTAGATGCTGAGTCTGAAAAATTGGTGCAAGATGCCCTTAATAACCTTATGGAAGGTCGCACCTCTATTATCATTGCACACCGTTTGGCTACTGTACGAAAAGTAGATTGCATTTATGTACTTGAAAATGGTCAAATCATAGAGCAAGGCTCTCATCAAGACCTTATTACCAATGATAATGGTAAATATAACCAGTTGGCTAAATTACAGTTTGAAATGTAAGGAAATTAAATATTAAAGTAGGGATCAATAGAATCACTATCAAAATACTAAAAAGCCTCTGACCATCTATAGATGATCAGAGGCTTTTTAGTATTTCAACATTTACTCTATCTTGCGATATGTATACGTTCTAATCTTGCTTCTTTAGTATCCTTGTTCTCTATAATTAAAGAGTAACTTCCTGCTCCTAAATCGCCTAAATCTAAAGCTACCTTGTTGTAATATTTAGGTGTTACAGATAAGGTCTCTTGCAAAACAACTTGCCCTAATGTGTTTACTATTTTTACATTAAGACTTGTTGCCTCTCCAACTTCTAAGTCAAGATTCAACTGTCCTTTAGTAGGTTGAGGATAAATATTATGTATGTATAGCTTATCTTTCTGATCAAAACCTTCTCTTGTTACAGAAACAATATCAGAATAAGATTTTTCACCATCTACATCAGCTATTTTCAATCTATAATAAGATACACCCGGTAATGGATTAGGGTCTACAGTAGAAAATTGAGTAAATCCATTTTTAGAAACTTTAGCATATATATCTTCAAACTCAATACCATCAACACTTCGCTGAACAGTAAAATCTGTAATAAACTTCTCTGTTTCGGTTTCCCAATTCAAAAGAACTGTTTTATCTACAGATTTGGCTTCAAAGCTCACTAAATCAACATAAAGTAAAACAATCCCCCCTGTTGCTTCAAATGTCCAATCACACCAGTCACCAGCATTTCCATCTACAGCAATAATATAGGTATTACCAACTGTCAAACCAGCCAAAACTAAAGGATCTGTGCCAACAACACAACCCACAAATTCGGGTCCATAAGTCCCTACATCTGCACAAGATTCCCATACGCCAAATTGAGCTTGGCCAGTGGTACCTCCTTCATTACAAGCAATATCATCTATTTCTAAGGTAGCATCAGTTGCAGTAGGAGTAAAAGAATAAAAGACTGTATTTTCATTACTAGACCAAATACCACCCAAACAAGCTCCTGCTCCAAGAACAGCGGAGGGTGGAGTAAAAGAGGCTGGAGTAGAGCCTACATTACACCCTTCATCTGTTGCAACACTAGCAGTAGCACAATCATCATTAGGAGCTGCAGCATCAAAACCTATAAGGTGTGCATTATTAACATCAAAGTTTCTTGAAGAATGCATAAACACATACAAAGGTTGTGTATCATCAATTCCTGTAACATTAAGAGGGTTCAAAGTAAAAGTAGATCCACTTCTTGTAAGCAATTCACCACAGCCTATTTCTGTTAAGCTACCACAACTTCCTTGATAAAAGGCAACATTGATATCATCAGCTCCGATTACATCATCAGGATGTATATTAAATGCTGCTGCTGCTAGACCAGGCTGAGGATCATACATAGCCCAAGTACCTTCAGCTTGTCCATTTCCACTAGCTGTAAAACATGAAGGATTTGGAGGAGCAGTAAAGCTTCCACCTATAAAATTAACCAAACCACTTCCAGAATTAAAGGCTGCAGTACCAACTTCATCACAAGTAATAGGATCAAGAATACTATTAGCTGTTCCTGGACAACCAGTACTAGAATTTGTTGTAGGAGGCTGACAGGCTGTAGGACATGGACCCCCACAATCTACACCAGTTTCTCCTCCATTGTGGATACCATCTGTACAAGTTGCTGGGTTGTTTACTACCTCTAAACAACCTGTCATAGTAGTATTAGATCCAACTAACTGTATTCTTATATAGTATAAAGTCCCTAATGTTCCTCCACCTACAATTATTTCAGTTCCTCCTGCTCCTGCATCATCAGAACAGCCTAATTCTATAACACTACACACTGATGGGTCTGGAACCTCAAATAAGTGAATAGTAGCATCAAATCCTGGATCAGGAGTATAAGTTATAGTATTTTGAGCACCAGTACCAGTATACCAAGCCCATCCATCATCAAAAACCCCTGAGTTACAAGATGTTGGATCAAAAAGATTTGTAAATCCTGCTGTAGATGTAGCTACACATCCCCCTCCAATTGTCCATTGAGCCGTTGCTGGCTCAGCACAAGGATTGGTAGTTAAAGTTTGACTATATGCATTATTTACAACCAACATTATTCCTAAGAATAATGTACTCAATTTTAGATAAGTATATGTATGTTTCATTTTTCTTAGTTTAAGTTGTTATCCGTCATATATTTACGTCTAGCCTTTAAGTTGACCAATTCCTTATTTAATTGAAATATGGCTTTTTGGTCATCTTTATTCAAAAGAATCTTATCCTCAACAGCTTTGATCTGTTTAGCTATAACTTCATCCGAAACAATATCATCAGGATGTAGTGCTATACCAGAAGCTAAATCTAGCTCTTTTTTTTGAGGAGTATGAAGTTTATAACCATCAGGAGTTTCTACATATTTTACATTCTGTAGAGCCATTGGAATAACCTCTATTCCTTCTTTTACTGTTAACTTTTGAGTCCCCTCATTATTTTGAGCAAATAGAGCATTGCCAAAGATAAGTAGAGCAAATAGTAGTAGATTCTTTTTCATAGTCTATCATGTTTTTTATAGTCTGTTATATTTTTTGCATTCTAATCCTCTCTAAACAAAACTTTTAGAGGACAAATCATAAAAATGCTACTAATAAGACGAAACATATCGTCATTTAGTTGGAAGCACTATATATTTTCTTAAACTTTAAGGTAACTTAGGTAAGTAAAAACTCCACATTAATTAAAATATGTTTCTTTTTTCATCTTCTTAAAAAAAGGAAACTCCTTTCTTTCATAGAAACGATGAAATCACTCCAATATTTTAGACTTATTTGCAATAATTAGAAAATAATATTTGAGTTGGGGAGAGTGATATCAAAAACATGAAATTATTAAGCGTTTAAATTAATACAATTTGAACATTAGTGTTGCGTTATAAATCAAAGATATTCAACTGATTAGAACTGGCATTAGTGC
>JAAEPD010000184.1 GCA_024222455.1 Aureispira sp. | reverse complement strand
TCCATCAACTTAATCATTTTGCAATGAAGTCTAAAATTTACCTTGCTGCTAATAAAGCAGCTTTCAATGAACTTAATACATTAAAAATGGCTAATCCATCTTTTGCGTAACATCAGTTAATAAGTATTCCTCTTCATTTTTGAGGTAAATATAACTACCACTAAATCATTCTTAACAAAATCTTACTACTAGGTTAATGCACAAAAAATGTAAAATGCTGCCTCCAAGCAGTAAAAAATTAACATTTTTTTGTAATTTTTATAACTATTTATTTAGTTTGACAATTACTCTATTGTTTTCTTCATGCTGTTCTTTAGTACATTTTTTACCATCTTCACAATCATTTATAAGCTCTTCTTCACCTTTGTAATCTAACTCTATTTGTTCTCCAAGTATATTTCCATTCAATAATTCGTCTTGAATATATTGTGCTCTGCTTTCTGTCAGTTTTAGATTAAACTTATCAGATTTTCGAGCGTCTGTATGGCATGTAACTTTTATTTTAATATCTGGAAACTCTTTTAGTATTTTGGCCATACTAGCCAAGTTTTCTACCGTTTCGGATGTTGGCTTAGTTGTTTTGCCCTCAAACTCTAATTTAGATTTTAGCAATTGAGCTATACTTGCCTTTCTTTTATATTTTTGATTGTTATCTTTTTGCTGTTGTTTGGCTAACTCTTCTGCTGTAATAGAATCTTTTTTGGCACGAGCGGCTTGTCTTGCCAATTCTCTTTGGCGCTTTCTCTCCTCGTTTTGTTTGCGAAGTGCTTCATCTCTTTCGGCCTTGGCTGCTGCTACTTGAGTTTTTATGCTATTGAGTGTAGCAGTATCAACAATAGATATAGCTACCCTATTATTTTCTGCATGTTCCTCTTTGGGACAATTAATCCCTTCTACACAACGATTCAAGATTTCATCTTCTCCTACAGCACGCATAACAACCTGTTCTGTAAGAATACCTCTTTTAGTTAACTCCTTCTCTAATATTTTCACCCTAGTTTTGGCCAAAATATAGTTGAGGCGACTACTATTGATAGCATCAGTATGAACATCAAGATTAATTTTAAAATTAGGGTTTTTAGTTAAGATTTGACCTAAGGTGTCTAACTCTGCAAGGGCATGTTTAGTTAGTTTTTTAGATTTACCAGGGAAATCAATTTCTATAGATAAAATATCTCTACTAAATCCAGGTATAATAATAGCATTGGGATCTTGAGCAACTTCTTTTTTAGGTAAAGGCTTAAGCACAAAAGACTCTACCTCATACTCCCCTTCTTCTTGCTCAGCTACTGTAATCGTCAGCATTTCATCTAGCCGATCTGCAACCTCTATAAATACATCATAATCATCTCCTTGTACAGCAGATGTAGAATAGGTACCATCTGCATTGATAACTTCTGTTCGGCTATGGCCTGTTTTTCTATTGTAAATTGTTATTGTTCCTACTACATCATTTCCAACAGGTGTTCCATCATCTGAAACTAATTGTCCGTTAATAACAAAAAGGCTACGAGGACGTAAACTCAGTATAATTTTATTTTGATTAGTTCTTGAAAAATCAGTTGTTTTTACTTTGGATAGCTGTGTGCTATAATCTTTTTTTGAGGAGGTCAGCAAATAACTTTTATTAGGCAATAAACTGACAACAAAAGAGCCTGAACTGTCTGTTGTGTACTCTCCATAAAAATCGTCTCGAGGAGGAGCATCTTCAAAATACTCTCTACGTACAAATTTGACCTTAACACTATGGACAGGCTCTGAAAAGGTAGAATTACGAACTTGAAATACTGTTGGCACCGTCAACTCTCTATCTAAGTTCTCATCATATTGTGCAAATAAATCAGGTGACATGGCTAGAGAAACCAAGCCCCAAATAAGTAGAATTTGCAAATATTTGAAAACCGAAAGCAAGCATTTCATATATACTTAATATTATATCATTTTTTTAATCTTCGTTGGATTACTAATCCATTCTAAGTAGTTAAACGTTCATTAGTCTTAAGCTCTTTGCTTTTTAGATTTAATTACTTTCCCTATTATCACTAATATTATGACTAGCAATAAAGAACCTCCCCCTATAGCACCCCACAACCATAAGTTGCTAGCAGGAGCCATTTTTTTGAGACTATGGACCACATCAGGCGTTCCAACCATGATAAGTCCACCCCAATAAAGAGGTGCAGTCACTAGTCCATTAGAGTTATCCAAAAAATTAAGTTTAGCTTTTTGTAAAGCTTCATCTTTATTATAACCTTCAATAAGATACTGATAAAAATCAGACATTATGATTTGGGTTGGTTGATCAGATACAGGCCATAAGGTCATTGCAACATTATAACAACCTGCATAAGCAAAACCCCTAGCCAAACTCATAGCTCCCTCTCCTTTATGAATTTTACCCACACCAGTATTACATGCACTCAAGACTACTAACTCTGCATTTACATTCATATTGTATAGCTCATAGGTGTGTAACATCCCATCTTCATCGTTGTCTCCCACCAATGCTAAACTTGAGTATAACGGATTGGTATTATTGAGTAAACCATGTGTAGCGAAATGCAGAACTCCATATTGATTTATATCTCGCTTGAAAGCTGTTTCTGTTGCTTCTGCACCAATAAGTGTTTTACCTTTAGTGATTTCTGCAATTTTTTGAACCTCAACTGCTGTAAACTTTAAAGGCTCCAACATTAAATTAGTATACTTATTCTGATGTTTCTTCATTTGCACTGAATCCATACTCTCAAAGTTTGGAGCCAACCCAATAAATTCAGATTTGGTTTTGGTATAGTCTTGACTCTTTGCCGCAAGATATAGTGTAGCTGAATAATTGTAAGTAACGGGCGATTGCCTCAATAAATAAGGCATCTGCTTATAACTAATTTCTTCATTGGCTTTCAGCTTTTCGGAAGGCAGAATCTCAAAAGGCAAATAATTTAGCTCTCCATCAGGAATAATAATCAATCTACGCCCTTTTATATACTTGTATATAGGCTTAACCAATGCTTCGTAAAACACATTGCCATAACGAATAAATGCCTTTGTTTTTTGCCCCCCCATAGCAGCCAAGTACCGCTTAATAATTAGGTGTAACCGATCTACAGTAGGCACTACAATATGTTCAATAGAATCTTTGTCGATGACCAAAATATGTATAACAGAATCGACCACTACATAATTTAGCATTAATTCATCTGAAGCCAATGTTCCTTGCAATTCTTTAGAGGAAACAGTTTTGTAGTAATATTTTAGGGTATAATACTCTATATAGTTTTTTTGAAGATAAGCCAAATATGATTTATGGTTAGCTTTGGCTGTAGCCAAACGACCTCTCAATTCTTCCAACCTTGCTTCATTCGCATTTTTACCTAATTTTAACTCATAATAAATCTCTCCATTAAGATAACTCATATCCACCTTAAGCTTATGCTCTTGCTGAATGACAGAATCAGGCACATTAGCAACTTTTTGTGCTTGCATCTGCAAAATTGTCTGTAGTAGAATAGAACTTTTAGAGGTTTCGCTATAATCAAAGGATTTATTTACATATTTCTTTTTCTGGGTCAACTTATATAATGAGCTACATATCTCTAGTGCCTGATGACCAATATGCTCTGACAACTCAGAAATTTTATACTTAGCCCCTTCTGTTCTATGAGTTTTCCGAAGTTTATTGAGCAATTTCATAGAAATTTCCAATATCTCTAATGCCTTTAGGAAATTTTCTTCTGTTGGTTCTTCTAAAGCTATATGATACAACAATGAAGCTTTTGCACTCATACCATAAAGCAACTCATAAGGGTGTGCTGCATTTTCGATATCAGGCATTCCATTTGCATCAAAAGTCCCAGTAGCTCCCATGGCAGAAGCAATAGCCTTATCTACAAATTCTAAAGCTTTTCCATATTCCTTTTCTTGTGTATAAATCTCTGCCATAGCTCTAGATGCTTCTGCAACTAGAGGATGATCTTCTGGATAAATATCCTTCATTTTTTCTAATGAGGATTCATAATATTGTCTAGCTCCTTTATAATCTTTTGCCTCATAGTACAAAGAACCTTTTGCCATATCCACTTCTACTTGGTAGACCGCTTGCCTAGACTTTGCCAATAGAGGTATCAAGCGCTCAGCATGATCATAATTCAATAAGGCAATATTAAAATTATCATTAATTTCTGGTCGAGTTGGATGATTTATTGGCTTTAGTTCATATTTGTTAAGCTCCTGAGCAATAGACCAAGTACCATTAGGTGGTGGCACTAATGCTTTTTTATACCATTCTACTACTTGATCATTAGGACCTATAGCTTTACAGATATTCCCTTGTTTCATCAACACATTATAAAAAAACTGTGCTGGAGGTCTAATACGACTAAGAATACTAACTGCTGAACCATTTTTGACCAATGCTTCTTCATAATCTCTTACATTCATGGCGACAGAAGCCAACATAGTTTGCGCATCAGCAGTGTTTAGGGAGGTTAACCTAAAACCTAATGCTTCGGTCAAATACATATGTGCAGTATCGTACTCATGATGATTGAAATGAGCACGTCCAATTTTATATAAAAATTCTCCTTCTTTTTTGGGATTGTGACGCAAGTACAGATTTCGTTGTGCTAAAATCTCCTTATATCTTTCTATAGCAATTTCTACATCTCTCAACTCATAATAAAGGTCAGCCACTAAGATTTTTTGTTGCCCCAAAGAATCATATCTAATCTCATCAGAAGGCAGTTGCATAGTAGCATCTATAACGCTTTCATAAAGATTTATAGCCCTTCTTTTTTCTCCTTTTTTTAGATATAATTCTCCTAATGTTTTTTTGAGTTCAATGATAAAAACAGGAGAAACTGCTTCTGGGTAGGTATCAGAAGTTTCTAAAGATTTCTCTAGAAAAGTCATTGCATGACTATACTCACTATGGTACAAATGATATTTACCAATGCACATAGTAAGGTAAGCAACTGTTGATTTGTTGGGATTTCGCAACTCATCAAAAATTTCTTCTGGTTGTTTAAAAATCACAAAGGATTCTTGTAACTCGTTAGTATTTACTAATACTAAACCTTCCATTGCTTTGGCTGCTATATAGCCATCTGTACTTCCTTTTCTTTTATATTCTTCCGCAGCTTTTCTAAATTCGTTAGCACCTCCTTTCATGCCTTCTGCATAAAATATTCGCTCAGCATTTCTGAAACTTTCATAAGGGGTTTCAAACTGGTCAGTAGAGGGTAATTGTGCATCTAAATTTGTTATGCACACAAAACATAACAGCCCTAACCACCATAAATAATTCTTGTTCATCCAATCTATATATTTGCAAATATTCCTCTATCTAAATCCTTTTACTTAATGTTTGTAAGTATACTTATAAATATATATAAAAAGCCTTCATTTGCCAAAAATGCATAAAAAAAGGAATACATATAGATTTTAATAATCTAACAAAGCTCCTATAAATACAAGAGGGATCTAGTTAGAACAGTACATTTTTGTCTCAGAATGTCTTTTCTAGCAATAAAAACCCCTCTCAAATTAACCTAAAAATAGTTTCAAAATCTCAAAAAATATGCCGTACTACAATTACTACTTATTAGCTTGTTTTACTATTGGTCACTAAAATTTATAACATATTGGTATCTTCATCATTCTCATCATTAACCACTCTTAGTGTAGTTGGTGGAGCTTGTTTTTGAGTTAGTCTAGATACTACAATTATAGATATTAATCCACTAAACATAGCTACTGTTCTAAATGGAAAAAGGACAGTTGCTCTAACACCATCTAGCCCATCTGGAAACTCAACAAGGGCATCTATAATAGGATAAGGTATTATGGTAGGAATACCTAGAGTTGCATCACCACCGCCAAATCTCAATATTGCAGCAACTGTAAAACCAGCTAATGCCCCATATTTATTAGCTTTCTTATCAAATAATGCAGTAGCTAATGCTGGAAATAGTAGACAATAAACAAAATCACTACACAAAAACCATAAAGCATAAATGCTTTTCACTTGTAGGGCGATCAAAGTAGCTGCAATACCTATAATCCAAATACAAGATTTAATAACTTTTGCAAGTTGTTCGGAAGTAATATTAGGTTTGACTAATGGTCTATAAACATTCCAACTTGCCATAGAAGAAGAAGATAAAATGGAAGAGTCTGCAGAAGACATTACAGCTGCAGCTACGGCCCCTAAACCAATGGTTGCAACAAAGGAGGGTGTCATTGATTTCATTACACTAGGTAATATTTCTAGACTATTTTCGGGTACTCCACCAATTGTAGACCAATCAGCTACATTACCAACCACTCCAATCATGATGGGTGGAATAGCAGCAATCAAACAAACCACTCCTGCCAAAATTGATAAATTTCGAGCGGTCGTTTCATTTTTAGCAGACAATACTCGTTGAAAATAAACTTGCCAAGGAATTCCTCCTAAAATCAGTAAGAGTGCATAATCCCACCAATTCCAATAATAAGAACCTAAAGCTTCTTCAGAAGGGAAAAGAGATGCTGCGGCACCAAATTTAACCTTGTAAGCAGCCCAAGCAGTGTCCCAACCTCCTACAAAATCAAGAGCATAAGGTATGGTTATAAAAAGTCCTACTAAGAGCAAAATCATCTGAATTACATCAGTCAAAGCTACTGCCCATAATCCTCCTAAAGCCGTATATGCAATAGCAATAACAGCCGAAAGTATAATAGAACTGTGAAAATCTAAGCCCAAAACAACACCAAAGGTAGATCCTAAAGCTGAAAGAATTGCTGCGGTCCAAAACACCTCACCAGTAAGCGCTGGCAAAAAGAATACAGCTGCTGTTCGTTCTCCAAAACGCTGAGCAAGGGGGTCTAACATTGTTTTGAACTTATGCCGACGCATCGTTTTTGCAAAAAACAAACCTCCTACAATTAAACTTAAGGCATAGCCCCAAGGAGCCTGCACCCATACTAATCCAGAGCTATAGGTGGCCTCTGCAGCGCCATTTATATAACCTCCTCCAACCCAAGTAGCACTCATTGTAAAAATAGCTATCCACAAGGGTATAGAACGTCCTGCCAACATTACATCTTCTTCTGTGCTGCTGTCTCCTTTTTGGGCTGCAATATAGCTTCCCATAAAAAATACTAAGCCATAAAAAAATAACATAGAGATAAATCCCCCCCAAAACACTTGATTATCGGTAAAGGCATATATAAAAACACCAACCAATCCTAGAAAAGTCATCATAAAAATTGTTGGCAAAAATGCTTTTAATGGGATTTTTTTCATTGTTTTAGTATTAGAGTATTTACAGATTTTTATCACAAAACAAAGGAACAAGGTAAGTTTTGCTTTTTATTTTTCCAAATATGTCAATCTGCTTACTGTTATTTACTTCAAGCCTTTCTTAAATCAGGATTAGTTCTATATCTTTTTATTTTGGATTGAATTTTGGTAAATTCATACAGAATAGCTAACTTTTTGCATATAATTGTACACATTTACATAGTAAAGCTACATAAAGAACTAAAATTTGCTTTCTACACCAATCTTAATAACTAATGAATATATCCTTGTTTCAAACAGATTCCCCAACATATTCCCCTATATACTTTAGATTGCTCTTTGGGAGCATTTTGTTTATGATGTTGTTGTCGGTATCTGCTGATGCTCAACGAAAACGTTTCTTAGACGACCATCCACTGGCCACACCTAGAGAATCTTCTGTAGAGCTAGTTCCTGAATTTGAATATAGCTTATCAGCTATGCTGGCTGGTGTTCGGATTTTGGACAAAGGTACTATCAGCACAAAAAAAGAGGATCCTGAAGAGCGCACTCAGGAGGATTACAAAACTTTTTTGGGAGAAATTGGGACTTATGCTACAGAAGTAGCCCAAAAGCTAGAATCGGCAGACAAAGGCCAAGCTAGTAAGTGGAAAAAGATGCCTGATGAGCTGAAGAAAATAGCGAAGAGTATCAAATCTAGCAAATATGGCGATGCTATAGCTGCCCTTACTAGTGCTGGTGCAAAAAAAGATGCTAAAGAGACTCTTTTCTTTAGTTGGAAGTTTTATATAGATGATCAAAAAAATAAAATGCCTTGGGTTGACCCTGCTAATATTAAGGTCAATAGAACATTCCGTTCTGTACTGCACTATGTTAGTGAGAACTATGATCGCCCATTTGGTTCTCAAGCTGAAATGGGTGCAGTGATTGCTGATGCTGCCCAAGCACTAAGTAACAGTATGGAATCACCAAAGGAATTGAGTTGGCAAGGGGAAGGTGCTGTAAAAATGCGTAAAGAGGATGAGCTTCGTAGATTGGCTAGTAATGTGGCTTATTATGAATGGAGGCTGGAGGAACCTATCAATGCTCAACGAAGTGCTTTGATCAATTATACCTTGGTTAGCAATATCAAATTGGCCTTGTATGATATGGTTAAGACCTTAGTAATGACTAAGATGGATTGGCACAAAGACTCTTCTCATGGCAAAAATTTATTGCAACTTTATAACGATACTAAAGATAGTGGTTGGATAGTGAATGGGGACAAGGCAAAAAAAGCTAAAGTAAAAAAGTAGTTTTTCTTTGTAATTTGAACTAAACTCTCTATACTTGCGTTCTCTTAATCACAATCACATCCCGCCCAGGTGATGGAATTGGTAGACATGCCAGCTTGAGGGGCTGGTGCCTAATTGCGGGCGTGCAGGTTCGACTCCTGTTCTGGGCACAAATATAGCACAACATTGACCGTCTTAGCCTGACAAAATCGAGGTTTGACGGTCTTTTTGTTTTTTAGACTACCGCCAGGAAATAACATATATACACACATATTTCCTCTACATTTCCCCCGTTTTTGTCTGTTCAATTATTTAGATTCGTAAAAACAGACATCATGATCCAATTCAAAGTTCAATACAATCCAAAGAATCGCTTAAGAAAAGATGGCACTGCTCAAGTGTTTATTTTTGCCTATCAATCGCAGATATCTAAAGAAGGCAAAATCCTTAGAAAAAAAGGTCGCCTACTCATCCCTACAGAAATATTCCTAAAACCAATTCAGTGGATAACTAAACATTCTAAAGTTGCTCATCACCCTAACGCTCTATTACTAAATCAAAAGATCACTACCCAGCTTAGTGCTATTCAACGATTCTGTATTGATAGAGAGGTTAGCAAAGGTATTGCAACCATAGAAGATCTGAAAGAATTTGCTCAATATGGTAATGTGGAATCCTTTCTCGAGTTCTATAAAAGGGAAATGGACAAGGATAAAACTATTCAAGAAGCAACTCGCAAAAATCTAAGAAAAGCTTATAATCATCTTAGTCGATATAAACAGCAAATAAGCTTTAATGAGCTTACCTATGATCTGATTACTGGATTTGATAATGAAAAGTATAAGGATGGGCTCCATGTCAATACTATTGCAGATTTGCACGTTAGAATCAAGAGGATGATCAATTTGGCTATTAAGAAAGGATTATTCGACATGAATAAGAATCCTTATCTCAATTTCAAGATCAAAAAACAACCAACAACTAGAACAGTCTTGGAAAAGCATGAATTGGAAAGCATTGAACAATGTACTTTTGATAAAAAACATAAAACCTTACACTTAATAAGAGATACTTTCCTTTTCCAATGCTATACTGGTCTTAGATACAAAGATCTTTATAATGTTAAGGCTAGTGATATCAAAAAGGGAACGGATGGCTTAGAATTACATATAACAGCTCAAAAGACCCAAAAGCCACTAAAACATCAACTGAGTAAAATGTTTTCTGGAAAACCTGCTAAAATTGTTGAACGGTACTTGGTTGGCAAAAAGGCTACAGATAGGCTACTGCATGTCCCTTCTAATCAAAAATATAACGCTCGACTCAAAGATTTAGCTAAATGGGCAGGAATAGAAAAATGCCTTACTTCTCATGTTGCTCGTCATACTTTTGCCACCTTGCTACTCACTGCTGGCGTTCCAATTATTTATGTGCAAAAGCTATTACAGCATTCTAAAATATCTACCACTCAAATTTATGAGCATATCAATAAGAATGAGATTTATGATAAGTTGGGAGAAATGAATTGGGGGTAAAATGGATAACGAGTTAGAATAAAAAAGTATATTTATTCTGATTCATCACCTAAAATATACTCCTGCAAAGCACCTAATTCAAATTATGTCGAATCTACTTCCAACAAACAAAGAAATTGAAGTTAAGTATCTAGCTGCTGCTTTTAGGAACACTACCAATTCTTATAAGCTCTATTGGTTTTGGGCTATTTTAGATACATTGAAAACAAATCCCCCATCAAATGGCAAGATAGCCACAAACCAATTGGCTATTAAGATGGTTTCCTTGAGTTGGTATACTGTAAATTACTATAAGTTATCACTGGGCTTGCAGGATATGATTAGCTCAACAATTGCTAAGATCAAATTAGCCAGTTCACTCAATGAGCAATCCTCCAAAGAAGAAGTAGAAAAGATTTGTATTGATAAGTTTGGTTCTAATAAGTCTCTAAAAGAATCGATAAGTGCTCTTAGAAGATATGTCCCTTATCGTTTCATCACTTCTTTCTTTAGTCAAGAACTAAAAGGACTTGTTGATGCCAAGAAAGAAAAGAAAATTAAGGCTCTTAGCAAAGAGTCTTTTAGTAGTTCATCCAACCCATGCATTTATAAATTTGAAAGAGGATCCATCATACTCCACCCAAAATGGCAAGAGTATCTAACTAGGAATCTTAAAATCCTTGAAGATTTTTGCCTGTGGAATCTAGTCTCTTATCTACAAACAAGAAATCCTAATGTACCTAACCTAGGCAATAAGCTATTTTACACTCCACAACAAAGGGACTTAAGTAGGGCTAAGAACTTTTGGAAATTGGTATATCAACAGTCCCCTATTCCATGTATTTACTCCAATAAAGAACTTGATCTTAAAGATTTTTCTATTGATCATTTTATCCCATGGAGTTTTGTGACGCATGATGCCCTTTGGAATTTAACCCCAACAACCAAGCGTATTAATTCAGCAAAAAACAATAATCTGCCTGACTTAAATCAATACTTAAATAGGTTTACAAATCAACACTTCAAAGCCTTCCAGCTTGTCTACAAGCTAAAAAAGAAAAAACTTTTGGAAGACTATGCAATTGCATTCAATGATAGCTTAGATAATGTACATCAATACCCCTCTTCTATATTTAAAACTAAGCTTTCAAATCAAATTAAGCCACTTGCTCAAATTGCCTCTAACTTAGGTTTTCAAGATGCTTGGACATATAAGTGTTCATAAAAGGGCAAGGGATATAATTACTTATGCAACTTATTTTCTTGAAAGGAAGATATTAGATATATAATCTACCCCTTATAGTTAGGCCTATTTTCTATTTAATCAGAG
>JAAEPD010000183.1 GCA_024222455.1 Aureispira sp. | reverse complement strand
TACTACTTATAGATCCTTTACTTTGCAACTCTCGAAACGCTAATTCTGCCTTTTCTTCCAAGCCTTCATAGTCTTCAATACCAATCAACTTATGGCGTAAAAAGTACTCTCCATAGTTATAAAAACTACTTTCCGTTACTCTTGTTAAGCTTATTCTATCTTCTTTGGGGATTAGCGACATAATACTTGCCAACAAATGAGTCTTTCCACTTCCACTACTTCCCTGAATCAAAGCATGCATTGTATCGCGCATTTTATGACTACTAGCAATCGTAAATAAAAACACGCGATTATTCTCCTCTCCCACAACTCCAGACTCTCCTATTTTTTTGTTTATCTCTTTTATCAGGTTTGGAGTTTTAAGGAATGCCAGGCATTTTTCCTCTTCTATTTTGCTGATTTCCTTTTTAATAGGCGTTTCTGTTTTTCCTGACTCTCTATATTCATCCAACAAATCCACCAATCTACTCAAGTCATATTCTATCAAGTCTGCTCTCAAATTTAACTTCTCAGCTGCTTCTCTTGCTACCTTCTCAGATTGCTTGTCTTCGTATAAATCCAGTTTATTTCTGCTTTTAACTCTACTTTCTTTATGCGCAATAACAAGCGTTACTTTCAAGCTATCCAACTCCTTTCTAATCCCACCTTGGATAAAATAATCAGCTACAGACGTTTCATATTTTATCTTATGAGGATTTCTTGTATTTAACTCGGGTAGCGTTGCTACTTTTTCATCTTGCTTTGGCTCTTCTTGAACTTCTACTGCCTGCGGCGGTTCATTTGAAAGAATAAAAGGTACTCTTTTGTTGAGTAATTCAGTGAATATTCCTTCTTCATGGCCTTCCAACAAGCTATTTACATCTTCTCCATCTGGGCAATCAACCACACTTATTTTTGTCTCCAATACTTCTAATAAATACTTCCCTTGCTTTTTAACCGCTTCTCTGCCTGCTTCGTCACCATCAAAAAACAACACCACTTCATCTAAGTTCTCTATATTTTGTAAAGCTCTCAGATGCTCTGATGTTAATCCATTTACCCCATACAAAGCTAAGATTTCATATTCTTTTATGAGTTCTGTATTGATTAAAGTAGCTGCATCAATTACACTTTCTACAAGTAGTATTTTTCTTGCTTTTACATTCGGATATTGTGGGTACAACCCTCTTCTGTTTTTTGTATAAAAGTGCTTGTTATTGCCTTCCAAGATACTTCTACCATATAAACTAACGACTTTTCCCAACTCATCTTTCAGTCCAAAAGTAATACAGCCTCTCAACTCATGGTATTTG
>JAAEPD010000182.1 GCA_024222455.1 Aureispira sp. | reverse complement strand
TTTGAGATTATCCCCAAACTTAAGGGATGACTCATGTTTGTTTCTCCCCCCCCAATTACCTCCTTTTTGCTTCCCAAATACCACTCATTCCTTATTTCCTGCTATTCATACAATTTTAGCTCACTCATACATTTAATGAGATTTTCATATCATTCTAGTATATATTTGTCTTATTGAAAGACAACAATCATTCACAAAATTAAACTTAAATATTATGAAGAAGTCAATTAAGAAATTATCAATGAAGGCTATCAAAAACATGAACACTATCAAAGTGTGGAAATAATGATAATGACGATATCGTCAAAAACTTAGGTGGTGCTAGTGGTATTAAAAAAATAAGCGGTGAAGGATAAACATCTCTATTAGAGAAATCGCAAAGCTGGTTACTTCCCCAAAAAGCTCTTTTCTAGACCGCTTTTCTTTCCTTTACTAGCTCATTTTGCTCTTCACTAGTTGTTTTGTGATAATCTACTACGAATGGTTTATTATTGTAAAAGTGATTTGGAAACTAAATATTATCAAACTGTTTTCAACATGACGAAGTTGTTTAAAATGATTTGTTTCTTTTTAGGTAATTCATTTATAGGTTTTTAGATAGAAGTCTAATTTTTGCATGAAAAAATCTTGCAATTTTTTGATTATTCAAATAGGACCTTATAAATAGGCTATCAAGTACTTATAAATAAAGTGACATTCCTATTTTTAAACAACTTCGACTTCTTTTTAAGCTATTAAGCAACAATCATTCACAAATTTAAACTTAAACATTATGAAAAAGTCAATCAAGGTATTATCAACTAAAGAAATTAAGAACACTGTAGCTATCAAAGGTGGCAATCGTGATACAGATGAAATCATCAAAAGCTTAGGTGGTGGTTCTAGCTTGAAAAGCATCAGAGGTTAAAAATAACCTAATTCTATAAGTAGGCAGATTTGTCTGCTACTGATCTATAAAAGAGTTGCTCATCATTTAAGCAGCTCTTTTTCATTTTAGAAGGTTTCCCCCCTCTAAATTACTGCCAAGATACCATTCATTCCCTATAAACTACCATTCATACATTCATAGCTACTATTCATGCATTTAATAAGATTTTGATTTTTTTTTCACATATATTTTGTCGAGACAAAAGATAACATTCATTCACAATTTTTTAATTTAAAAAGTACTATGAAAAAGTCGATTAAGGGATTATCAACTAAAGCAATCAAAAACATTAACACTATCAAAGGTGGTAACGGTGATGATGATATCATCAAAAACTTAGGGGGTGCTAGTGGTATTAAAAAAATAAGTGGTAGAGGATAAATCAATCATACAAGCAGCATATTAATCTTGCTACTGCTTTATAAACATAAGTCATCCCGAATTTTCTGTAAGCTAGTAAATATGGTATTTAGCTAAGAGATTAGATTATAGGAAAAATTACAGGGACTGTGCAAATATCGAGGGTTTAGTATATAGAATAGGACAAGCCATATATAATGACTTGTCCTGTTTATATGTTTTTAGATATCTTGAAACCCCTGTAAAACCTATGTTTTTAAAAATTCGGGATGACTTATGTTTTGTTCTAGCTCCTTGTATTGTTAGTCTTATGTATAATTCCATTTTTTTTAAAAAATCTAGTCTTCTAATAAGTCTATTCATTAACTTTGAGGCAAACCTTATAGATTATAAAGATGGAAGAACCTACAACCCAAGAATTAGAAGCAATTCAACTACGAGAAGAACATGTTCAAGAAATTTTAGCCACCCCTCCCAACTGGTTAGTTAGTTGGGGCACTACTGTTGTTTTTGGTGCAATGACTCTATTGATAGCAGTTGCTTGGTGGGTTCAATACCCTGATATAATAACTGCTCCTATCATTTTGACCACTCCGCAACCTCCTGTACAGGTGGTAAGCCCTAGGGCAGGAAACCTAACTAAACTTTTGATTAAAGAAAACCAAATGGTCAAAAGTGGTCAACGCCTAGCCATTATCAAGAGTTTGGCTAATCCAGAAGATGTATTTAAGCTTGAACAATTCCTAATGCCTCTACATCACCTACATCCTGATACGCTTCTACAGCTACAACTCCCCAAAAATTCACAGCTAGGAGAATTGCAAACTGCTTATTCTGATTTTGTGCAATATTTAGAAAACTATCAACTCTACTTACAGCAACAAACAGAGCTGAAACAAATCCCATTTTTACAAAAAGAAATCAATTACTTAGAAGAATTAAATTTAGGTTTAATACAAAAGGACTCTATATTCCATGTAGAGATCAAACTGGCTAAACAGAATTATGCTCGACAAAAAGAGGCTTTAGATATTGGAGGGATTGTGGCTGAGAAGGTAGAGCAAATTGAGACACAAATATTGCAATACAATCGTCAACGACAAGATATTAAGCTCCAAACATTGGACAATCATATTCGTGCTAATGATCTGAATAATAAAATTTCGAACATTAGACAACGCACAGAAGAGGCTAGTAAAGGACAGTATATATTGGCAAAAGAAAGTCTGAAGCGTCTAAAATCAGAGTTGCAGCAATGGTTAGAAGATTATGTATTGATAGCCCCAATAGAAGGTCAGATCGCTTTTTATCAATACTGGAGTGAACAGCAATATATATTAGCCAACACAGAAGTTTTTACCATCTTGCCCGAAATAACAGAAGTTACAGGTAAAATATTCTTACCAGTCTTAGGATCTGGAAAAGTAGAAGTAGGCCAAGAGGTTAATATAAAGCTGAGTGCTTTCCCTTACCGTGAATATGGTATTGTAGAAGGACGAGTAGAACAAATTTCTTTAGTCTCTAAAGAGAGTACTCTAATGGTTAATATTGCTTTGCCTCAAGGCTTGAAAAGCTCTTATAAAAAAGAACTTCCATTTAGACAACAAATGCAAGGTAGTGCAGAAATTATCACTAAAAATCGTCGTTTGTTAGAACGTTTTATTGATAGCTTCTTAACAGGTAAATAGGCCACTGCTCCTACTTAGGGGTTACTCTTATTTTTAGATCTTTAGGGCGCAATGTAACATTGTTGGCTAACTCAAACTGATAGCCCTCTGCCAACTCTAAATCAAAATTCTGGAGAACCATACAAATAGTTAGCATTGCTTCCATCAACGCAAAATGTTGTCCTATGCAAGTCCGTTGCCCTGAACCAAAAGCTAAAAATGTCGTCTTTTTGCGCTTAGCCATTCTAGAAAGATCAAAGTTTTCGGGATCAAATTGATCAGCATTTTCACCCCAAACGGCCTTATCTCTATGGATATGATAGGTAAAAACCCTAACCATCTGTTTCTCTTTGACAGGATATTGCTTAGCTCCTATAGTTGTATCTTTATCGGCATAAACCGTAAACATGAATACAGGTGGGTACAGCCTTAAGGTTTCCATCAAAAACTTTCGGAGGAAATCTAACTTATTCAAATCCTTCATACTGATAGCATCTGTTCCATTGGCTAACAGTTCTGCAGCTTCGGCTTTTGCTTTTGCTAAATATTCAGGATTTCGGAGCAACTCATAAAAGGCAAAAGATAGTAAACCACTTGTGGTTTCGTGTCCTGCAGCCAAGAATGTAACAATCTGATAACGAACATTTTCATCACTCAATTGCTCTCCTGTGTCCTTATCTACACTTTGTAGCATAAGGTTTAGAAAATCTGTTTTGCTTGAATCTGGATTTGCTTTTCGGTGCTGAATAATCTCATCTACCAAATTCGCCATATAATTCGCACTGGCCCAATACTTTTTATTCTTTTGGAATCTTAATGCTCGAATTGGAGCAGGAATAAACGCTCTTTTTACAGATTCGTTCAAGGCTAACTCCATTGCATGAACAAAGGGATGTGTTTCTTCTTTTGTAAATCCTTCAAAACTATAATCAAAGCCGCATAGCCCAATGACATCAAAAGTTAGTTTATTCATATCCCCTTGAATATCGATCAACTGGCCAGCATGTTTTGTTCTCCAAGTATCCATTAGTTGATTGATACAACCAACCATAATGGGAAAATAACTCAATATTGCATTTCTACTAAATCCAGGCATTAGTATATTGTGTGCTTTTTGCCAATTGGGCTCATGCGACCATGCCGTAAACAGGCCATCACCTCCAAAATTACGGATTTGCTGCATTGGTTTAGATACTGCCTTATGGAAATGAGGTGAAGTTAGCACAGAATCAGCTAACTCATTGTTGCAGATATAAATATCCTTATGCCCTGACATAGAAAACTCGAATATAGGCGCATTTTCTTTTGTTACTTTTAGCATATTAGCAACAACCTCTTTACCCATTATTTGGTGAGTATTGCCCAAGAAAGGCAATCGAGGTGGGTGAGGGATTTTGGGGTTTGGCATAAAACAGGTTTAGGGGTGAATAATTTTTCCTTATTTTATTATTTTACTAAACAATCTATTGGCAAAATTCCGTTTAGGATCATCAGCTCTAAAAGCTAAAAGTTCTTCTATACCTTCTTCCACAAAAAACTTAACTCTAGCTTTCAAATCTTTCGCATTAATATCATTCTTATAATCACCTTCGTATTGAGTTGTAGATATCGGATTCCCAAACTTATAATAAAAGCGTTGTGGTTTAGGCAAAAGTGTAGCCCCAAAACCTTTAACAATAGGGAATAATATATCTTCTCGCACTCCCCAAGCCTTGAGCAGCTTACCTACTGGAGTTTTCTGTATTTGTTTATTATCATAAATAATATCATAACACTCCTCTGCCCCTACTGCTGCAAACGGAATAATTGTATAACTATGTTCAATTGCCATTCGGGCAAAACCTAGTCGTTTCTTCCAAATCAACTTATATTTTTCTCCTTTATTCTTAAACACTTCTCGAACACCTCCAGGAAATACTAAAACATGCTTTCCTTGTCGCATGAGTTCGCCACAATTTTCTCTAGTTCCTTCTGTTGCTCCATACATCTTTATTAAGCTATTCCATATAGGAATTTTAGTATGAATATGATCCGCCAAGACATGCGTAAAAATGCCTTTTTGATGATAGAGCTGAAACCACATTACAGTAGAGTCCAACAAGCCCATCAAGGTATGATTACCTACAAATAATACAGGTTTATCATCTGGAATATTCTCTAAACCCAAAAGAACTGGATCTGACAACCATTCTAGAGGTTGAATAAATTTATGGCCAAATTTAACCTGTTGAGAAACAGGCATATTGTTAGCAAAAGACTCTACATCCTTTATCAATTTAGTAACTGGATTGATTCGTTTCAAGTCTCTATTTTTTCTTTTTTTTCTTCTTAACAATTTGATTCCAAAGACGAGTACCTAATTTTCGTTTAGGATCTTTCTTGCGATATTCCAAAAGCTCTTCAATCCCTTCTTCCACAAAAAACTTTATACGAGCCTTTAGATCTTTAGCGTTGTGGTCATCTTCATT
The DNA here is from genome assembly GCA_024222455.1 of Aureispira sp. Taxonomy (GTDB): domain Bacteria; phylum Bacteroidota; class Bacteroidia; order Chitinophagales; family Saprospiraceae; genus JAAEPD01. The sequence goes on along the minus strand of JAAEPD010000182.1, from coordinate 6,388 downwards.
ATCACCTTTATAAATATCCGTATTGATAGGTCTTCCAAACTTGTAATAAAAGCGTTGAGGCTTAGGAAATGGAGAAAAGCCAACCCCTTTAATAACAGGAATCATCATTTCCTTACGCACACCCAATTTGTTCAAAACCTTGCCTAAAGGAGTTTTAAGCACTTCCTCACTATCATAAACCAGCTCATAGCATTCCTCTCCTCCTACTGCCGAAAACGGAATAACAGTATACCCGTGTTCTATAGCCATTCGGGCAAAACCTAATCGTTTTTTCCAAATTAATTGGTATTTTTCTCCTTTATGTTTAAAGGCCTCCCTTGTACCACCTGGAAAAATGAGCATATGTCTACCGGAACTCAACAGTTGATGACAATTTTCTCTTGTGCCATCAATCATTCCAAAAGTATGTGCAAGATCTCTCCAAAAAGGGATCTTATCATGTGCATGGTCAACCATACTATAAGTATAGATTGATTTTTCGTGATAGAGTCTAAACCACATAATAGAAGCATCCCAAATCCCCATAAATGTATGGTTACCAATAAACAAAACCGGCTTATCTTTAGGAATATTTTCCATACCAAAAAACAGAGGATCGGTCACCCATTCCAAAGGTTTGAATAGATTATATACACGCTCTATCTCCTCAGCAGGAGGCAATTTTAGGTTGAGTGGAGCCATAGAATAATTGATGGTAATTGTTAAAACAATTTTTTAGTCCTAAAAAAGATAACTAAAAATGTTGAGAATACAATAGCAAATCCTGTTAAGCCCCAAAAAGCATAAGGATTTTTTTCGAAAGGCAGATTCACGTTCATTCCATAAAAAGAGGCCACCAAGGTTGGTACCATCAAAATAATCGTGATCAAAGTAAGGCGCTGCATAACAGCATTTAGCTTATTAGAGATCATGGAAGCTAAGGCATCCATTGTATTTCCTAAGATAGTAGAATAGATATGCGCCATCTCTTGAGCCTGATTATTATCAATGATAATATCCTCTAATAAATCAGCCATATCAAAATTATTTTTAGTCCCCAAGAAATCCATCCTGTCTATCTTATTCTTAAGAATTGCGTTAGAACTCAGGGCTGTCACGAAGTAGGTTAAACTTTTTTCTAAGCTCAACAAGCTTCTCAAATCCTTGTTTTGACTAGACTCATAGACTTCTTGCTCTATTACATTACGACGCACATTTATATCTTTCAAACAGCGTAGATAGGCATATACATTTTGCTCTAAAATTTGCAAAATAAACATGGCAACATCCTTTGGATTAAAATTTCGGATTTTTTGCTCTATGAACTTTTGTATAACAGAATTCTCGTAAGAAGAAATGGTTAGAATATTTTCGGGAGTGACGATAATTCCGATAGGTACCGTAATATATAAGGAGCGTTCTTCAGTCGTATTATCATTAAGAACAGGAGTATTGACAACGATTAATTTAGCATCCCCTTCTACCTCAAAACGTGTTCGTTCATCAATATCCAAAGGGTCAGTTAGGAAATCCATAGGAATAGTTAAGCCCTCTGACAATGTTTCTATTTCAACCACATTGAATGGAGGTGCTATATTTATCCAACACCCATCTTTTCGTTTTTTTAGTTCAACAAGTTGTTCCTGCTCTTTTTCAAAATAACGTACCATAGCATATCCCACTATTTTAGTAATGATAGAAGATTATCATTCTAATACAAAGAAGATTATCATTCTAATACAAAATTGTTTTCTCTGCATTAGCTTGCAAACATACAATTTTAGATTTGATCGAAAAAATTATTAGGAGTTCAAATCCTCCTAAATTGCCCACAATTTATAATTAAAATATCTTACCTTTGCACAATTCGATATTAATCTTAATACTTCACTATTTTTTAGATACAACCATAAAGTACTGTTGCAACCTTAGATAACTAATATATTTCTACTAGAAATCTAGGAATGGATGGAACCCATTTGCTGAGGCAGCTCTATCTAAAATAGTGTCCATACAAAAAAAAAACTTATCATGCGTGTATTTTGGCTATTTGCCCTTGTTGGAGTATTGTTCATTGCAAGTTGTAATACCACTCCTAAGTCTCAAAAAAACTTTGATAGTATTACTGTTCAAGTAAGAACAACTGATAGTTGCTCTATCGACTCCCTTGCCTTATTTGCATGGACAGGAGTGGAAGTGGAACTTGTACAAAAGGTGGCTCAAACTACTCTAAAAAAATCTAAAGGTTTTGAATTTAAGCTACCTAAAGTAGCTGAGGGATTGTACTATATTGGTCCTAACTTACAAGATGTAAAAGCTTGTTTTTTAGGCACAGAAGCATTAGTAATACTAGAAGGCTCTTGTGCAAAAATAAGTCAGATGCCTTACAATACATCTGATGTCAATATAGGATTTGATAATGCTATTGTTCAAATTAGAAGTCGTAACAATAAGTTTGTAGAGTTGATGACTGCCTATAGAAAAAAGGACATCTCTGCTAATGAAAAAGAGATGACTAAAAATTCGCTACAAACTCTAGACAAAGCCAAGAAAAAATTCTTAGACTCTTTGGTACAACAAAAATCTCCTTTACATAGAATTGCGGCACTCAATAGCTTTCAAAGTTATGAGAATAATGCTACGAAAAACCAGAGTGAAGCAGATTATTTTGGCAATTCTTTTTTCCAGTTTGTCGACTTAAAAGATACCGTATATGCTCGCTTACCTTTTTACTACGAATCGGTAAAAAGCTATTCTACAAGTATTGCTCAAAGTCCAATCACTAGTCCTCAGCGAAAAGCTTATATGGATACACTACTGAGCAAAATTGACACTCAAGGGCCTTTACACAAACCTACTGTATTAGCTATTGCCTTTGGTTCTATGGGAAAAGATAATAAAGTATTTGAGGCTTTTGGGAGACAGTATCTAAAAAGCTATAGAGGTTCTCAACCTGTATTAGATAACTTTTTCAAACAAGAAATTGCTAAACTTCAAGGCCCTGCTGGTGTTGGAGACGAGGCACCTAACTTAGTTGGAAAAACACCAGAAGGCAAAGACTTCTCATTGCATGATCTTCGTGGTAAGTATGTACTTATTGATTTCTGGGCAAGCTGGTGTGGACCTTGCCGAAAAGAAAACCCTAATGTAGTTCGTATGTACAAAAAATATAAAGATTTAGGTTTTGATATCTTAGGAGTCTCTCTTGATAAGACTAAAGATCGTTGGGTAAAAGCTATAGAAGCAGATAAGTTGACTTGGCCACATATTAGTGACCTAAAAGGTTGGAGTTCTAGTCATGCTAAGCTTTATGGTGTTAGAGGTATTCCTTTTACTGTTTTGGTAGATAAAAATGGTAAGATAATGGCTCAACGTCTTAGAGGTCCTTCTTTAGAAGCTAAACTAAAAGAAATCTTTGGGAAGTAATTTGATATAAACTTTGATCTAAAAAAGCCTTGATTCTATAATAGAATCAAGGCTTTTTTAGATCAAGACATTAGGCTAATAATGTAAACTTAGTTATTGATCTCTTGAGTTAACGTTAGACTAAGACTAAGCTCTTATAAGACTACCTGTCTCTTAGTATCCCTATATAATAATAGAACTATTGGTATTTAGATAGAGACTTCAGGTTATTGTGTCTATGAGCACTAGCTCTTCAATAAAAAAATGGCTACTTCAATAAATTGAAGCAGCCATTTCTATTTTTCAGTAAGTTCTTACTAGAACTTAACTACTCTTTCTGTTAGTACTTTTCCAGTTTCTAACTGAATTGTCAATGTATAAATACCTGCCGCCAAGTTGTCTATATTCAACTGTATAGGAGTTCGATCAGTAATCGTTGTCATCTCTTGATATACTTGTTGTCCTTGAGCATTATATACTCTTAGAGCTGAAGTTGACTCAGCATTAGGTACATCATTAAGCATAACAGTGATTACATCTTTAGTTGGATTAGGATAAACAACCATTGTTGTCGTTTCAGTAACCTCAACAACTTCTACACTAGCAGTAGTATTATCATTCACCTCTGTATTATCTTCTTCAATTATATCCGCTACAGGCTCTTCTTCGATAGGATCTGCACTACTAGCTGCATCTTCATAACAACCTATCTCTGTAGTAGTACCAATAGTACGATTGTTGTGAGCTAAATCTAAAGTATAACCACCTGGCAATAGCGCATTAGAACCTCCTGCTATTGCTGGAGAAGTTCCCTGCAAGGTATAGTTATCATTTGCAGCATCTGTAAACAGAGGATCTGTAGCCATTTGGTTGTTTCCTCCATTCGTTGTTCCAGTAGCTAAACTTGCTCCTTTAATACTACTGTATTGTACTGTTGCTTCATTTGCATAATTTGCTAATGGCGTATCATCCCACAAAATACTGTTCTGAATAGTAATACTTGCATTACCATTAGGATTATTAATGGACGCACCTGTGTTATCAGCAAATGTACAGTTAGTAATTACAGAACTGTTAGTTCCACCTTGATAAGTACCATTATCAATAGCTGCTCCTGCATTACTAGTGTTTTCATAAAATAAACAGCCTGTAATAGTTGCATCAACTGCTCCGTTAAAGTTAGACATATTAGAGATAGCACCTCCATATGTTCCTGCATTCCATCTAAATATACAGTTCTGGATAGTTGGACTTGAATTCCCAGAGAACATACCATTGTTTGATAGTCCACCACCTCTATTGTTCGGGTAGCTACTACCTGTTGCATTACCATCTTGGATGATTAATCCATCTAATAATGTAGTTGAAGAAGCATTTTGCATGCGAACTACATTATAACTGTTATCACTATTATTGCCTTGCGCTCCTATATCTCCACTCAAAATTGTTGGATGAGCAGCCCAATCACGTTGACTCAATTGTGTTTCAGTAGCATCAAAACCACCATAGATCATTACACCACTTTGTACATCAAAAGCAACTGTTCGATCACTACTGCTTGCAGTGTAAGTTCCTTCTGCAACCCATATACTAACTCCAGATATAGCAGCATCTGTTGCTGATTTCAAGGAAGTATATGCATTTGCCCAGTCAGTACCATCATTATTACCAGCTACAGCATCTACATCTACATATATAAGAGAAGAACTTGAAGCAGTTTCTATTGCACCTAAATCTACTGTTGTATTTACTGTTCTACTGTTATTCAATAAATCTAAGCTATAACTTCCTGGCAAGAAAGCATTAGATCCAGCATCTACACCTACAGAGAAAGCTTTTAACGCATAGTTATCATTTCCAGCATCTACAAACCCTGGATTGGTACCTAGAATATTGTTACCTCCATTCGTTGTTCCTGATGGTAAAGAACCATTTTTCAATAAACAATACTGCACAGTTGCTTCATTTCCATGATTGTATAGTGCAGAACCAGAATCCCATATAACACTATTTTGTACTGTAATGCTTGCATTCCCATTAGGATTATTAATCGATGTACCTGTATTATCAGCAAATGTACAGTTTGTTATTACAGAACTGTTACTTCCACCTTGATAAGTACCATTATCAATGGCTGCTCCTGCATTACTAGTATTTTCATAAAACAGACAACCTGTAATAGTTGCATTGACTGCTCCACCAAAGTTAGACATATTAGAGATAGCACCTCCATATGTTCCTGTATTCCATCTGAATGTACAGTTTTGGATAGTTGGGCTTGAATTCCCTGCGAACATACCATTGTTTGATAATCCACCACCTCTATTGTGTGGATAGCCACCACCTGTTGCATTACCATCTTGGATGATTAATCCATCTAATAATGTACTTGTCGAAGCATTTTGCATACGAACTACATTATAACTGTTATCACTATTGTTGCCTTGTGCTCCTATATCTCCACTCATAATTGTTGGGTTTGCAGCCCAATTACGCTGGCTCAATTGTGTCTCACCTCCTGCAAAACCACCATAGATCATCACACCACTTTGTACATCAAAAGCAGCTGTTCGATCACTACTACTTGCTGTATAAGTTCCTGCTGCAACTAATATAGTATCACCTGAAATAGCAGCATCTGTTGCTGTTTTCAAACTAGTATAAGCATCTGTCCAACTAGAACCATTATTTGCTCCTGTTGCTGTAATATCTACAAACAATCCACTTATAGGAGTTGCTGTAGTTCCATTTCCTTGAATAGAGAAGTTGTATGGATTCTCATCTGCATCATCATTCGCTATGCTTACTGTTGCACTACGTAGACCGGCTGCACTTGGATCAAATTGTATGATAAAGGTTGTTGTGCCACCTCCAGATGTTACTGGACTTGTTGCTTGTTGTGTTACCGTAAAGTCAGATGCATGTGTGCCTCCGATTACTACAACTGTGCCTCCTGTCAAGGCTAAATCGCCTGTTCCACTATTGGTAATTGTGAAGGTATGAT
>JAAEPD010000181.1 GCA_024222455.1 Aureispira sp. | reverse complement strand
ATAAATTCCCATTGGGAATCAGATAGTACTTCATAGTGCGTTTTCATAAGCTTTTTTGGTTTAGTCACCTCAAGTTTATGATTCTGATTCCTCTTTTTTTAATCCTTACATTTTTTTATTTATAATTTTAGACATACTCTTAAATCTCTTCTATGTTTAAAATCTAATAAGAACTATGGAAACTAATATAGTTAGACCCTTAATATTTACGTTATTACTTTTCTGCTTTATAATCTTTCAAACCACACTCTTTGCACAATGGTATCAAGTGGGGCAGGATATAGAAGGGGAGGCTGCAGGAGATGAATCGGGATTGGCTCTAAGCGTAAGTAATGATGGTAGTACTATTGCAATTGGTGCCCCTTATAATGATGGGAATGCTATAGATGCTGGACATGTGCGGGTATATCACTGGAATGGTGTAGCATGGGTTCAGCAGGGAGTAGACATATATGGAGAAGCTGCTGGAGATTCTTTTGGTGGATCAGTAGATCTTAGTGATAATGGGAGTACTATAGCTGTTGGTGCCCCTTATAATGATGGGAATGGAGTTTCTTCAGGACATGTGCGAGTGTATGATTGGGATGGAGTTGCGTGGGGGCAAAGAGGTGCTGATATAGATGGCGAAGCCACTTCAGATGTGTCAGGAGTCCCCTTAATTATGAGTAATAATGGTAATGCTCTAGCAATAGGAGCATCTATGAATAATGGGAATGGAGTTTCCTCAGGACATGTACGGGTGTATGATTGGAATGGATTTGCGTGGGTACAAAGAGGTGTAGATATAGATGGCGAAATGGCAGGGGATGAATTTGGATTGGCTATAGATTTTGATAAAAGTAGTAATGTTTTAGTTGTTGGAGCGCGATTAAATGATGGGAATGGAGTTTCTTCAGGACATGTACGAGTCTACGACTGGAATGGAGTTGTATGGGTACAAAGAGGGGGGGACATAGATGGAGAAGTAGCAGGAGATGAATCTGGTTATTCAGTAAGTATAAGTAGTAATGGAATGTCTATAGTTATAGGGGCGCATTTAAATGATGGAAATGGGTCTGATGCAGGTCATGTACAAATCTATGATTGGAATGGCATTACTTGGATACAAAGAGGTATAGATATAGATGGAGAAGCTGTTGATGATAGGCTTGGTTATTCAGTAAGTATAAGTGGTAATGGAAACTCAATAGTTTCTGCTGCTACTCAAAATGATGGAAATGGGTCTGATGCAGGTCATGTGCAAGTCTACGATTGGAATGGAGCCGTGTGGGTGCAAAGAGGTGTAGATATAGATGGTGAAGGTGCTGGTGATTGGTTTGGCTATTTAGCAAAGATGAGTGATGATGGGAGAACTATTGCAGTTAGTGCGCGATTTAATGATGGAAATGGGAATAATTCTGGACATGTTCGTATTTTTAGATATTCAGGTGTTTATGGTCATATCTACCAAGATTTTAATCAAAATTGTACAAAAGACATAGGAGAGTCAGGATTTGAAAGGAATTTAGTTGTTAACCCAGGAAATATAATAGTACAAACTAATCCAGCAGGAACCTGGGCTTTAGATTCCCTCCCAGCAGGAAACTACACCATAACAGTAGACACCTCAGGCAACTGGCAGCCCACCTGTCCAACGACCCAAAGTTTTACTGTAGTACATCCAGATAGTATCACAGTAGCACCATCCTTTGGATTTATATCCACAGCACCTTGCCCATCACCAGATATATCTATACAAGCCCCCTTTTTAAGACCAGGTTTTTCCAATCAGCAAGTACATGTGCAAGCTTGTAATCAAGCTATAGGAACCGATATACTAGACAGTGCTTATGTTGTGGTAGAATTGGATAGTTTATTAATGGTAGATAGTTGTTCTTTCACTTACACTAGCTTAGGCAATAACCAATATCGAGTAGATGTAGGCGATTTATATCCCAATCAATGTGCAGATTTTTATTTTGATTGTACTATTAGTACCAATGCAATATTAGGGCAAAGTTTGTGTATGCAAGCAGATTTATATCCTGTGGATAGTTGTAGCTTAGATAGTGTACCTGATTCAATAGGCATAGCAGCTTGCAATACTCCTTATGACAACTCCCATATTATACTTAGAGGCGTTTGTGTTTATGATACCATCAAATACACCGTTATCAATGCAGGAAGTGGTAATATGACTTGTTTTTCACCTGTTCGATTGTATATAGATGGAGAGTATATTCTATTAGATTCAGTGCAACTACAGAGTGGGCAAGACACTATTTTTGCTTTTGTAGGAGATGGTCGAACTTGGCGTTTGGAGGTAGATCAGCATCCTTTGCATCCTGGTAATTCGCAACCTTCCTCTACCATAGAGTTGTGTGGCAATGCTAGCAACTGGACACCTAATCTAGTAAATATCTTACCTCATGATGATGCAGACCCTATACGAGATATATTCTGTGGAGTAGTCACAGGTAGCTATGATCCAAATGATAAAAGAGGATTCCCATTAGGAATAACCAACAACCACCACATCGATCAAAATCAGGAAATAGATTATACCATACGCTTCCAAAATACAGGTACAGATACAGCCTTTACGGTAGTCATAAGAGATACCTTGCCTATGGAATTGGACATCTTTTCGGTGCGCTCTGGAGCAGCAAGCCACAATTATGAGTTTAGAATGTATGGGCCAAGAGTATTGGAATGGACCTTCCCATATATTTATCTAGTCGATAGTACTACCAACGAACCCGAAAGTCATGGGTTTGTGTCCTTCAAAGTTCGACAAAATCAGAATTTGCCTATAGGCACAACTATAGAAAATAATGCAGGCATTTATTTTGATTTTAATGCACCTATTATTACCAACAAAACCTTACACACCATTGGTTTACCACAAGATTTAACTTGGGATGGGCAACAGATAATCAATAGTGCTATTTGTGGGCCTTATACTTTTAATGGAACAATTTATACCCAAGCGGGTACTTATTGGAATGCAGTACAAAATGGAGCTTTGGATAGTTTATATACGCTAAATTTGAGTGAAGTAAACACTACGGTCTTGCAAAATGGTATTAACCTAACTGCCACCAGTGCTACAGGAGCCAGTTATCAATGGATAGATTGCAATAGTAATCAACCCATCATAGGTGAAACTAATGTAACTTATACAGCTACAGCTAATGGTAATTATGCAGTAGAAATTACAGACAATGGCTGTGTAGATACTTCAGTTTGTTATTCAATTACAGTGGTAGGTCTAGATGATATAGAAAATGCAGCATGGCAGCTATATCCCAATCCGACCAAAGGAGATTTTAAGATTACTTTAGATCAAGTGTACAACGATATTCATGTGCGGGTGTTAGATGTGCAAGGTAGGGTAGTTGCCATAAAGGAATATGCTCAACAACAATATCTAGATTTATCTATAGATCAGGCAGTAGGTTTATATTTTGTACAGGTATATACCAATCAGCAAGAAGCTGTATTTAAAGTCTTGAAAAAATAGGTTTTTTGGGAAATAGTGTAGTAATTTGTGACTTCTATTAATGGCTAGGCCACCTTGCTAAATTCAATCATCTAACTACTCAAAAAGTTATGCAGTTAAATAATGCTAAAAATCGTCCATTTCTACTTGCTATTGTTGTCGTTGTTGGCGCAATTAGTATGTTTTTTAGAGGCGGTAAAGGGTTATTACCAAATAATAATCATAACAACTCTAAGCCCAATACCAGTATAAATAACAACAGTTCTACAACTACCTCCAATAATCAAGAGACACTTTCTACCAACACAACCACGAATGATCCTGCTCAACAATTAAGTGATGATGAGTTAACATATAAGGGTAAAAAAGTACGTATTACAAGACACGCTCAGTGTCGTATGGATTGTCGATACTTGGATGCTTATGAAATAGATGAAGTTATCAAACAAAATAATATAAATCAACGCAAAAGTAATGCAAACCCTGGTGCAGGCAAATGTCCTTCAGTAGCCTATGAAGGTAAAACTAGGGATGGGCAACAAGCAAGAATAATAGTAGGAGAGTGCGATGATCAGCCTATTATTATCACAGTGATAGATTTAGGTAATAAATATAACTGTACCTGCAATTAGAATTATATACAATAGCCTTTAGCTTAGTCAAAAGGGAAGCCCTTAGTTCTATGAAACTGGGGGCTTCCCTATATTAGCATTATGTGGCTTATATAAAAAGGAATAGGTTTAATCCATTTTTTTTTGTAATTTAGTGTGCTGTTTGATGTTTTTTATCCAGTTTTAACCAATCCCCTTTTTAAAACGTCTTATAAGTATCCCTGCTTCAAAAACTCAACTTTAGATTCCCTCAAAAAATAGTTGTCAAATAAAAATTGATAGCTGATATAAAATTATAAAAGGATTTTACGTTTACTACTTACTTAGTAGTTGAGCCCGCTTTTTGTTTAGGGGTAGAATTCTTGTGACAGACTAAAAACTAGAGTTTGAATAAAAAATTACACAAAATGATGATGAAACGCATAATTTTGCTTGTACTCGCCTGTGTTTATGGAGGAGTTAGTTATGCACAAACCGCTGTGATTAATGAATTTTCTACAGATCCAAGTATGTTTGATGGAAGTGGTGGAGAGTTTATAGAGTTGCATTGTCCTGCTGGAGGTGGTGCTTGTGATATTAGTTGTTGGGTAGTGAGTGATGGTCAGGGGTTAATTACTATTCCAGATGGAACAACTATTCCAGATGGAGGCTATTATCTGATTGGACATGCGCCTGCCTTAACTTGTGATAGTTGCGATTTTTTTGGGATTCCTATAGATTTAAATACTGCTACTTGTGGTTGTTTGACAGGAGGAAGTTATGGTGTAGGCATAGATGGCAATCCTGCCATGATTCTTGGGCGTTCTGGCAATGCTGGAGAAATGATGATCTTGTATGACAATACTGCAACCTTACTCGAAGGTTGGCAATTTGATAACGGTTCAGCAGCATTTTTACCAATGGGTGGGACAATACCATCTGCAGCTATGGGAGCTTGTCCTTCTACCAATATATATGTCCATCCACCAGATAGTCCTCAATATACCAATATAGGTCCTTCCGTTTTGGGCTGTAATACTTCGTATACTAGAGATACTGATGGTAGTTCTACTTGGATTCTAGATGATCATCCTACTCCAGGAGCCTCTAATGCCAATATGGGCGATAATGCTTTTGAATACCAATATCGTATAGATGGAGGGGCTTGGATTACTATTCCTAAAAACGGAACTGGAAATGTAGATACTCATAGCGATACTATTTGTGTAGGCGATAGCATTCAGTTTAGAATACAAATAGAAAATTACCAGCATGCTACCTTAGAAGTCTTTGACTCTACAGGTCGCTATGGTTCTTATTTTACCTCACCCTCTACAGGCCTGACTGTATGGTCAACAGTAGAAGGCCTTTCTAATGCATTGGGAGATACTTTGCGATTAGTCTCTGCCACAGATACTATTCCTGTAGGCAATAGTGCTTATGTCCTGCAATGGTCAGATTTCAAAAATGGACAAGGGAGTTACTCTTCAGGAAGTACCAATGAGTGTTATGAACGTTTAAACTTCACATTGACACGTAACGAAATGGTGGACTCTGCTACTATTATTTGTACTGATGCTACAAGTGGTATTTCTGCGGTGACAACTTATCCTGCAAGCGTAGATGGCTTTGGTCGAGATGTAGAATACGTATTGTATGATGACGTAGGTGACCTAAGTAACCCAATAGATTCTAACCAGTCTGGATTATTTCAGTTATCGGTAGCTGCCACTACAGGTTATTATGTACAAGTCCAAGGCTTGTGTAATAATGTAATAGCTATAGATAGAGGGGCTGCTTTTTGTTTAGCTGTACCTCCTTGTCCTCAAATTATAGCAAGTTCGTTTGTTAAGAATGGTTCTACTTGTGGAAATAGATTAGACACCATACATGAAGAAAGTTTTGAAGGTGCACCTAATGTTGGATATTCTACAACAGGAGTGTTTTCTGATGGTTCTAATGATTATTTTGACTTAATAGGAAATGGTGCAGATCCTACTGGAGTGCCAGCTTACACAGGTGCAGATGGAACACAATATTGGGCAGGTGAAGATACACAAGATGGAGGTAATCCAGTGGGGAGTGGTATTTCAACTATGACAATTTCGGGGATTAATATTGCGGGAGCTATAGGCTTACAAGTAGAAGGATTATTTGCAGCAGGTTCTAACTCTGCATTTGATGAACCTGATTATATTCAAATTTTTGCTCAAGTTGATGGAGGTGGTTTTGTATTAGTAGGTGCCTTTGAGGGAGTGGCAAACTTTAATACAGCACTCAGAGAAGATACTAATTTAGATGGCACTGGTAATGGAACAACCTTGACAACTGCATTCCAAAATTTTATATTTCCAATAGCAAGTCTAGGTGCAACACTAGATATTCGTATAGATATGTTTATGAGTGCTGGAGATGAAGCTGCTGCTTTTGATAATATAATAGTTGTAGGAGCTGTTGCAGATACTTGTGATGCTTGCCCTACAGATACCTTAACTTTTTCTGTAACTGGGTTTAATCTGCCTGCTGGAGGACAAATTGATTGGTATGAAGATGCAAGTTCTGGTTTTGATCCTTATAATGGAGAGGGAACTTACATAGGCTCTAGTTATATTCCTGTAGGAGGAGCTTGTGCATCTGCAACTTTAGCTTTTAATGAGATAAATTATAGACCATTGACTAATAATGGACAAAACCCAGATGCCGGAGATATGATTGAGCTTATAGGCCCTCCTGGTATGGATTTAAGTTGTTTTGTCTTGACAGATGGCGACTGGACCATTACTTTTCCTCCAGGATCTATAATACCTGCTGATGGTCTTTTTACAATAGGGAATGATAATGTGCATGGTGCTGGCACTTTCGATTTGGATGCCGAAAATTGTGGTTGTTTTACGGATGGACCAAGTGGTGATGGATTGTTGATTTTGACAGATGGGGGGGAATATGTATCCTTGTTTGATGCAAGTGGAACCTTTGTGCAAGGAATTATGTATGGTAGTCCTTCTGCTGGAAATACTCCTCCCAATGGATCTCTAACAACTGGTGGAGTTATCAATACAATAGGTGCCGCCGGATGCCCTGCTTCCGTAACTATTCCGGGGGCTGGTTCTTTCGAAACTGCTCCAGGTGGAGTGGCAGCAGGAACATCCTTGATTAGAGATCCTGATGGTTCAGGTGCATGGACTACTCAAGCAGGAGGTTCCATGAACGATTGTAATGTGGCAGGGGTGCCACCAATAGTACCTGATTTTGATTATGTAGTACCTGTAGAGGCTTGTAATGAGGTTCGAAATTATATAGGAATTATCAATCCTCATCCAAATACAGTAGCCTGTCCTAATACAGATCCTAGTGCAACAACTGATACTTTCCTTATACAAGTTATTTGTCCTGAAGCGATCCTAGATGGAGACACTACAATTTGTGAAAATAATGCACCTATCAATTTGCCAGTATCTACTACTGGTATTACTTCTGGAACTGGGGCTTCTTTTGTTTATAACAATAACGGAGTAATAGATACGGTGATAGGAACGGTTATCAATGATACCCTAACTTTTAGTGTGTCCAATACTGGTGATTATACAGGTATGCAAATTATACCTAGTACAGGTTGTTTGGGACCTGCAGATAGCACTGCTGCTGTAGTGGTCATCCCAATCCCTTCTGCTGCTAGCTTACCTAGTCCTGTAAGTGTCTGTAGTGGTGACACTGTATTGTTGGCTGCAACTGGCTCTTCTACTTTTGAATGGTCTTTAGTTTCTAATTTTACGCCATCCAATATTAGTACTGATTTTGTTACGGCTGCGCCTGACTCTGTTTATGTTCGAACTATTAATCAGAGTGATGATGATGCTGTAAGTTGTTTAGGTGGAGTGGTTGGTGTTAGGGTTGACACAATTACTTGTGAGCTAATAATTTTAGATCAAGAACTTTTAGATTTTACTGCGACTAAGGTGGATGAACACCAAGCCTTATTGGAGTGGAATAGCACGATTATTCAAACCCATTTACCTTTTTATGTAGAACGTAGTGCTGATGGAATTACTTTTGAAACAATTGGAACTCAAGTACAGAAAAATGGTACAATAGGCTTAGCTGCTAATTATCAATTGCCAGATAATCTGCCAATCAATGGTTGGAATTATTATAGATTGCGTTATCCTACAGAACAAGGTACTGAAGAATATAGCTCTATTAGAGCATTGCATTTTGGAGAGCCGACTATTGTTATTAGTCTTTATCCGAATCCTGTGAGGGATAAATTGCAGTTAGGTTTTAGTGAACCATTGGAAGATGTAAAAATTAAGGTCCTAAATGCATTAGGTCAACGCTTAATGGATAATGTACTTTCTGGCTCTACAATCGAAACAACTATTTCTGTAGAACATTTAGCAACAGGTGTATATATCATACAGGTTAATGCTAATAATCAGGTTTATACTAGAAGGTGGGTTAAGAAGTAACTTGGCTCCTTAAACAGTTGGTTGGAACTATTGTAAGTTATAAAATGTATAGAGCAATGACAATATATTTTATAACCCATAAAACACCAATTATGAGTAGAAAGAAGAGAGAGAAAGGATATTGGCTTAAGAAGCTAGAAAAATTTAAAACAGGGGCGACTGCCAAGGCGCGTGCTGGATTGCTTCGTACACACGAACATGTTGCTCATGTGCTTGTCGATAAACAAGAAGCCAAAAACGATATGCATGGAGCAGTTTATACAGTCAACTATTCAGTTGCCAAATGGTATCTAGAGGAGTTGGAACGTAACGACATTAAACTATAAAACGGGTTGATTGCAAATAGCGATCATCCCGTTTTTGGTATATTATATATTGCTTGATATTTATCTAGTCATTATCAGCATGTGAAACCTGTGTGAATTTATGGCAGTCTTGACATAGTATTTCATAGTCATAGTATTCATCACCACTAAAAGGATGAACACAGCGTTTAGTATAAATCACCATTATATTTTTACTATCGCAATTATGGCAACTAGCATAGCTTAGCCCCAAATCTTTGTTTAAAGGATGTTGAGAGGGTACAATACCACTACCACTATAAACTAGTTCAGTCATAGAGGAATGAATCTCTTCGCAGGCTTGTGAACTGTTCTTATATTTTCGGTGAAAGATAGGCTTAGAGGAATGCCGTTTAGAATTGCCCATACCTTATAGAATATTAGCCAATTGCTCTTTTACCTTATCTGCCTCATCTTTCATTTGAACCACTACTCTTTGCAGATCAGCAGAGTTTGCTTTAGAACCTAAGGTGTTGATTTCTCTACCCATTTCTTGCAAAATAAATCCTAGCTTTTTCCCTTTGCTTGCTTTAGAACTGCTCACCACCTCTGTAAAGTAGGTACAATGCTGACTTAGGCGTATTTTTTCTTCAGTAAGATCAAATTTATCTAAGAAATAAGTCATTTCTTGTTCAAAACGATTGTCGTCAATTTTTCCATTGAGTTGAGCTTTTTCAAAGTTAGCTAGAAGGCGAGCACGTATCTTCTCTAATCGAGCTGCTTCAAAAGGTTCTACTTGCTCAAGCAGTTTTTCAACATTTGTTATGCGTAGCTGAATATCTTTGAGCATAGCTGCACCTTCTTGTGCTCTAAAGTTATTAAAGTTTTCTATAGCTTGGTCAAACGTTTCTAAAACCTCTAACCAAAGGGACTCATCTACCTCATCTGTATTTTGAACAATCACACCTGGTAGTCTTGTTACAGTGTATAAAATATCACCTTTAGGCATGCCATAAGTTCCCGTTAACTCATTGAGTTGGTTATAATAGTTTTGGAAAGCATGTTGGTCTATTTTATAGTCCGAGTCGCCAATGCTTTCTACAGATAAATTAATGTCAACTTTACCTCTAATAGCGGCTTGTTGTATCTTCTTTCGCAAATCAATTTCTTTGGATTGATATTGAGCAGCTAAGCGAGTTCGAATATCAAGACCCTTGCTGTTGAGCGATTTAATTTCTATAGTGATCACTTGCTTTTCAAAGCTTTTTTTTGCGCGCCCAAAGCCGGTCATTGAGTATAACATATGCTATATTTTTAATTTTTGATTCGAACAATTATAAATAAGAGGTAGGAAATTAACAAAAAATGCAAACGAATAGCGGTATAGGAGCTAAAAAATTTTTTTTTTCATCAAAAAGCATATACTTTTAGGATGAAGAGCCCATAATAGGGACAAAAATATTGAATAAAATTTGTTTTAGATATAAAAACATGAATCATGCGCGGTATACAATACATTTATGATAACCAGGGGAATAGAGTAAAGGTAGTAGTGGATCTAAGAAGGTATGAAAAAGAATTTGCTATATTTTTAGATCAATTGTCAAGACAAGAGAACTCTTCTAATGCTTCTAGTAATGGTACTACTAATAGCAACCCTGTACATGGAGATGTGATTACACACATAGGAGGGGGAAGTGCAGCTAATGCTCGTACTCTAAAGGTTAAGGCGTTGCTTCAAACAGCGTTTTCTTATGCTGGTGTTCCTTATCGTACTGGAGGAACTACACGCAGTGGGATGGATTGTTCTGGGTTTACTCAAACGAGTTTTAAAACTATTGGGGTCAATTTGCCAAGAGTATCAAGAGATCAAGCTACTGTAGGTAAATCTGTTTCTGCAAATGGTTTGCAAGTTGGGGATTTAATGTTTTTTGCGACAGGTACACCTGGACGTATAAATCATGTTGGTATTGTATCTGATACATCCAATCCTCAAGGTATCAAGTTTATACATGCATCAAGCAGCCGTGGAATCATGGAAACAACTATGGCTATAGATTATTGGAAAAGGGCTTATATGACTTCTAGAAGAGTTGTTTAAGTTAGCTGTCCACATATATTTATTATATAAATACCATTAATGCAAACTATACTGTAAGGCTGTGTTGATGGTATTTTTTTGTGTAAAATCTAAATATAAAATTGATATGAAAAGTTTGTATATACTAGTTTTAGCAGCTATAGTTTTGGGTAGTTCAAGTTGTGGTACAGGTAAGTCAAAGGTTAATCAAAAAAAGCCAGAAAGTGTGGCTATAGGATTTATTAAACATATAGCTAAATTAGAGCTAAAAGATGCTGAAAAGCTTTGTATGGGAGAGACTAAACAAATGTTGGGTTTGGCATCAGAAATGATGAACTCTACTATGTCAGCAGAAGATAAAAAGAGGGCTATTGCAGAGGCTGAAGAAGATCTGAAATACATCAAAAAGGCAGATTGTAATGTAGATGGCAATAAGGCAACTTGTAAGGTTTGTTGTAATGATAAAGAGGAGTGGACTCCTGAAGATCTTGTTTTGGAAAAAGTAGATGGTAAATGGTTTATCAATATGCCTATGCCTAATAAAGAAGGTGGTGGTGGGTTTTAGGAGCCAACCAAAACAGAAGAAAAACTTCATGTTGTGAGTAATAGAGTTATACAATAACAAATTAAAGAAAAGTACCAATGAAGAGTTTGTATGGATTAGTATTGATGGTGTTTGTACTCAACTCAGTAGCTTGCAATAGCACAAAATCAGGGGTGAATATGAAAAGCCCAGAAAGTGTATCTATGGCCTTTGTTCAAAATGTGATTAGATTGGAGATAAAAGAAGCACAGGCTATTTCGATGGGGAAAACTAAAGAGATGTTGGGCGTAATTGAACAGATGATGGTTGATAAAATGTCTGAAGAAGATAGAAAAAATAATTTGAAAGCAGCTGAAGAGGAACTCAAAACACTGAAAAAAACGGAGTGTGATATAACTGGAGATAAAGCCGCTTGTAAGGTGTGCTGCGATCCTGATGGAGGTTTTTCTGGAGAGGATGTGATGCTCACAAAAGTAAAAGGGAAGTGGTATGTAGATATGCCTATGCCTAATAAGGAAGAAATGCCCTCTGTAGAAGAAGATTAATGAACTGTTCACCTCAATAGTTGTTTCAACAGGGAATCAAATAAGTAATAAGAATGGATATTCGGCTAGTTGAGCGCGAAGATATAGAAGAAGCAAAGTGGAATGGTTGTGTGCATTATGCTAACAACAGTAAAATATATGGTTATACTTGGTATTTAGATAATGTAGCAGAACATTGGTGTGGTCTCGTGGAAGGTGATTATCAATCAGTATTTCCTTTAGTTTGGAATCAGAAGATATTTGGGATTAAGCAATTGTATCAACCATTGCTTTGTCAGCAGTTGGGCTTGTTTAGTGTACATGTTCGTTCCAAAAAACGTATAGAGGCTTTCTTAGAGGCCATCCCTAGCGATTTTAAGTATATTGATATTCATTTGAATGATCGGAATTACAATATAAAAAAGATAGAGGAGCTGGATTTAGTAGAGAAGCCTAATTATGTGCTTAACCTGAATAAGCCCTACGAAATTTTGTCTAAAAGCTACTCAAGCAATGTAAAACGAAATATCAAAAAGGCTGAAAAAAGTAACCTGTTTTTGTCTACAAATATTACTCCGGAAAAATTGGTTGCAGAGGTCAAAAAATCTCAAGAAGCTAAGGGTAATAATATGCCCGATCAACTATTTCATACAGCTCATCGGATTATTTACAACTGTCTGCACAGAGGGTTGGGAGGAATGCATGTTGTAACGGATAAAGATGACGATAGTATCTTACATGCTGCCATATTTTTTATGTATAGTGGTGGGAATGTTATGATCAATTTATTGAATGTAACTACTGAAGCTGGCCGTAAATCAGGTGCTATGCACTATTTGTTAGACTATATCATCAAGATAAATGCTAATAAGCGAAAATTAATTGATTTTGAAGGCTCTAGTATAGCCGGAATAGCTCGGTTTTATGAGAGTTTTGGTGCCGAAAATGTGCCTTATTATCATTTAAAACAAAATAGATTGCCTTGGTGGATACGTTGGAAGAAAAAATAGTATAGCAAATACATATTGTTATGAACCGAGAGGTATCTCAATTATATTATAGCTTAGATCCTGTTAAAAAGGAGGTAGTTGAGGAGGTCTTTAAGGACGCTCCTAAGGTTTTACGCTTAGTTCGGTTCTTAGGACAACAAGCTGGGAAGGATTTCAAGACACCCAAGGCAGTACGTTTTATCTACAGGGAGGAACAGAAGGAGGTAGAAAGTGCAACACTCATCAATCGATATTATAAACTTCGTCAAACACTGAAGGAATGGTTGCTGGGACAGCTCAAAAACAATATTATTTGTTTTACGGATGAAGAGCGAGAACTAGCCTTTTTGCAACTTTTGGTGATCCGAAGTGAATATGCTTATGCTTTAGAACGTTTAGAGAAACTAGAAAAGCAGTGTTGGGAGAATAATTTTTTTGAGCTCTTACCTCAAATTACTCGGTTGTTGTTGATTAGTTATGATGCCATAGACCCTTATAATTTTGAAAGAAGAAATCAGTTGACAGATGGATTTGAAAAGGCCAACAAACTTTCTTATCTAGTCAATCAACTCTATGTTTATGATAAGCGAATGCATACCAATAAGAAGGATTATGCTTTGTATGTGAATAAAATACAGAAACTGATAAGAGATGCTAAAGTTTATCCTCGTATTCAACTTATTTATCATTATATAGCATTTTCGAGAGGGATAAATGCCAATAAGATGTCTAATGCTCTTACTCGCCACCTGAATGTTTTGCATAAGTTGAGAGCGGCTAATCCTAATATTCCAATGTTCAAATTTAGGCCCTATTATCAGGCACATTTAGATGAGGCCTTGGCTCATTATGAACAGATTTATTGGTTTCTCAAAAATAAGTTTCTCAAGGCTTATTATGTGATTGTGCGCAGGGAGGAAATCTTGAAGCAAAATCCATTTTTGCAGACAGAGAAAACCTCCAATTCCTATTTCAATGACATGATTGTAGCTATGGCTGCTAATAAAGTCGAAGCTGGCTTGAGCTATGTAAGCAAATATGAGGAGTTTGTAAAACACAATAATGTAGTAGAGGGAGATTCGCCTGTTTGTGAGTTGTCTTTGTTTGTGTATACTTATGCTTTCCCAAAAATTAAACATCCTAATCCTCAAGAGTTATTGGATGAAGTTGCTGCACATGATGAAAATTTCAAAGTGCAAGATGACTTGAGTTATGGTGGAATATTATCTTGGAAATGGCAACTCTTAGTGGCGTATGGTTACTGGGAAGAGGCCATGGAATTAGCCAAAAATGAAAAGTTGATCTTGTATTTAGGTCAGCATAAGAAATATTTAGATATGGAGCCTTTTACACATGAATTGATTGCTATGCTCAAGGCAAAGGACATTGAAAAACTAAAGGCTACTCAAAAATTGAATAAACAAAAAACGAAGGTTAATAAGTTGATAGCTCCTCCCGATGTTATTTTTCATCATAGATGGTTAGATAATACTTTGACTTATTATTTGAAAAAGTTTAAAAGTGAAACATAAAAAAATCCACCAACTTCTAATTATAAAGTTAATGGATGTCTTCGTAGTTAAATATAGTCTGTATTGTTGTTATTTATATTTTGAAAAGAATCAAAAGAGTAAAAAAGGTTGGCAATACTAAATAAAGATCACCAACCTTATGTGATCAACTCCCAAATTGATTTTACGTTATATGCTTGTTTCCAAGCTAGTGAGAGGAACAGTTTAGAAAAAGAACCAGCAGTCCTTGTGATCACTGGTCTTTTATATGATCAACTCCCAAATTGATTTTATTTTATACTTTCACATTTGATAGGAGATAACAAGATTTCCCATTCATTAGTCATGATGTCATTTTCTATAAAAATTCTATTTTCGTATTGCCCAGCTCCAGTGTATTCTTGCTCAATAGAGTTACTGCTTAAATAGCAGTTACCATTTTTGTCTTTGCAAGTGAAGCTAAACCAAAGGGTACGGTAACTTGGTACACCAGTATCTTTATGCTTGCCATAGTACCAATTGCCAGATAAGATAACTTTGACATCATATAGCTTATCTTTAGCCATTTTAGTCAACTCAGCTTGTATCTTTTTCTGTAAGCTAGCATCTGTGATTTCTGCTTCAGGAATAGTTCTATTCAAATCCTCCTCTAGCTCTCGTTGCTCTTTTAAGGTCTTGTCTAGTGTTTTAATATCCTCATCAAGCTTTAAGAATTGATTATTTTCATCTGATTTGAGTTCAGAGCAGTCAAAAGTGATATTACTGACTAGTTCTGTAGAATTGATAGTTGCTATTACCTTTACATTATGTTTTTTTGCAGATAAGCGAGCTATAGACCTCAAAAACTCACTATTAGTACTTTTAGAAACATAACTGTTGTTTAAGTTTTTCTGAGGGTCTTGATAATATAGAGGTAGGTTCAAGAAGTTTTTATCTTTGATTTTAGCCCACTCTTCTTTGTGTTTATGCTTTTTGTCTATACGACAATTAGTGCTGCCTATCTTAGTTTTTCCGATATAGAAGTTTAAGTATATATCACCTCTATAACCTATAGCTTTGCTTAGAGGGCGATCTAAGTATATTGCTAAGTATAGATCATCCTTTATTGTAATATCTTTGTTGAGCTGACTTGTTTCTTGACCTGGTACAACAGGGGCAGATGCTAAGGCAATAGAATTAATATTGTTGAGGTGATAATCGCTTACAGCTATATCTTTTAGCAGTGCATTATTTTCTGTTTGCAGTTTTTTGTATTGCTGCTGAAGGTCTTGAATTTGATCTCCAAATTTGCTAACTACAGTTACTGATTTTGTTACGGTTAATATTTTCTCTAAAGCATCTAAACTTTCTGTGATACGAGCTTGTGCTAATACAGGATCTTTTTCTGCTTTTTTGTCTGCAAATACCGCATCTTCATCTTCTTTGATTAGCTTAGAAATATCTGTCAAACGTTGTTTGAAATGAGGAATGATGTATTTTTCAAAGTTTTCGGTCAAATAGCCATCATATTTTTCTAAGAAAGGGGCTATTTTATTCCAATCCGGCATGCGATATTGGCCATTTTGAGTATAAGGGTAGTAGTTTTTGAGGATATGGTTTTTGTTTTCAATCATGTCTCTATCCGCTACAAAACTATTGCCTTTTTCTAATTGAGTTATGATTGTTGCTAAGTTGCTTTGATTGATTGTTGTAAACTTGCGGTATTGATTTCTTTCGTATTCCTCATTCTTTATATATAGAAGATTTCGAGTTGCAATTTCGAAACTGTTGAGGATTGCATGGAATGGTTTTGCTTCTTTTTTGAAATAGGCATCACACTCCTCATGACTTTTTACAATTATTGAGGGTTTGCTTTTTGACGTAGTTTCTTCTGCTGTTTTCTTTTTAGTAGATTTTTTACTTTTATCTTTCTTTTTGAATAAGTTTCCAGATGTTTGAATTTTGATAATTTGAGCATGGCTGCTGTTTTCGGCAAAAGAAGCGATGCAAAAAGCTACTAGTAAAGCAATTGAAAATTTTGGGAAGTTGAAACGATTTTTCATCATCTTTATGATATTTGGATTAAGTAATTAATTTAACTTGATACAAATATCATCCAAAAGAGAAAGCGCATTTTGAGTTTCTATATCTAATAGTACCTAAAGTGGGGTGAGTTTTTGAGGGTTTTTAAAGAGGGTTGAATTTAATTTATTGATTTATAGTGTCTTGCGACTGTCTTAGGTGTGCTCATAAATACCCTTAATTATTCTACAGTTGGAGTTGCATGTATGAAAATTAGGAGTTTAGCCACCAAATACTGCCATTCAAAAGGCTTGCAAAACTTACCCAACAAAGATAAGGTATTAGGATATATCCTGTCCAAGGTAGGACCTTTGCAAATATGATAATTGTACCTAAAATGGCAACCCACATAATAATGATTTCGATAAAAGCTAGACCTAAGGTTTGTGTTCCAAAAAAGAGAACAGACCAAAGGGCATTGAGTACTAATTGAGCAAAGAATATGGATAAACCCCATTTGAGCCAAGGGGAGTTTTGCTCTTCAGCAGCATTCCAAAAATAATATGCTGCAATACCCATACTAATATAGAGTAGTGTCCAGACAGGCCCGAATAACCAGCTTGGAGGATTGAAGCTAGGTTTGTTTAGTGTGAGATACCAACTAGAAACAGAGCTGGCTGTTGCATAAGATCCAATAAATACAGTAAGTAAACAAGCTATAGTGACAATAAAGACTTTCATGGATAAAGATGATTATTAGATTCTTTAGAAATAAATCCATCTTGAAACAGGAAAGGATAAGGAATGTTTAGGTTTCTAAAGATTTCATGCGTTTAGCAAGCATAAATAGTAAGGACACCATTTTTTCAAACTTTTGGCGGTGTTCATCATCTCTAATTGCATTGGGCATTTGAAACCCAATGGTGTTTTTCTCTAAAAAAATATGCCCATTACATCGCCAGTCTTTGGCCAGTGCATGGCAAATTGGGCTGCTCAAGAGGTTTTTGATAAAGTTTTCATCATTAGATTTGACTATAAATTGATCGTCAAAAACAGGATTGCCAATTTCTATATCTTGTCCGCCTAAACGCTTACCCATTTTTCCCAAAAAGTTTTGAGGGTAGAGTTGAAAAGACAAAAGATTAGGATTATTGACTTGGATATCGAAACGAGTGTAGGGGAGATAAGACCTTCCAACACCTTTATTATATATATCACATAAGACTAAAAAGCCTTCAATATTGCCATCTAATTTAGGATGTGGGTGCCCTGTTTGGGGCATTAAAAAACTAAGGCCTAGCTTTTGGGCTAAAAGTTGGTATTGAGTTTCTATGATCTGAGCAGATTCTTTTTCTTTGGTAACTGCTCTCCAAATTAATCCTAACACCATGAATCCTCCCCCAATTGAAAATATAACTGGAATGGAGTCTACATCATCTGTGAGTTCAGCAATTCGAAGAATTACAGGAATTAGCATAATGACAGCACCTGCTATTATAACTATATTTTGAGCAGTTGATTTTTTCATAAGAAGGTTTAGCGATTTAGCTCTTGAATACGTTTTGCTAGTGTGGTCGTTAGTTTTATTAGGTCAACAAAGTCCTCTCGTTGGCTGTCTTTTGCAATCTGCAATCTGGCTTCATATTTTAATTCATCCTCCTCTGTTAGCTCAATGTCGCTAGCAAATAAATGACTCTTGCGTAGTACCAAATCACGCATTCTAGGATCTAGCAAGCTTTTGGCAAAGCGGTCATCATTAGATTTGATAATAAATTTTTTATCAAACTCATCATGACCTATCTGAATATCTTGCCCACCTAAAGCTTTTCCTATTTTAGAAAAGAAGCCTTCTTTGTATAAGCTAAGTGTTTTTCGTTTAGAATTATCTAAATGCATCTGAAAGCCTGTGTAAATAACAGTATGCTTACCACTTCTGCGAGCAAAGGTATAGCAACTAATCTGGAAGCCTTCATAATTGCCATAAACAGAGGGATATTGCTGCATTATCCAACGCCAATTGCTTTCTGGAATGTCAATGTTTAGACCAAGATCCTCTGCTAGTTGTTTCCATTGTACCTCTACTTTTGCATAGGTTCTTTTTAGAAACCAAAACACAAAAGCTAAGATTCCTATAGTGAATAATACGACTATTGAAATAATAATAAATTCTTCGCTAAACATAATTGTATTGATTTTATGGGGTTAATTGTGCAAACTACTTGAATTAACTTTAGTTTCTATTCTTTAAAATATAGATAAAATAGTAATTCTTTAAATTTTAACCCTTATAATTTAGTAACACTCTAACAACCAATCTCCTCATTGATTGTGAATAGGATAGTAGCCTGTTAATAAGGGTTAACTACTTTTCATTTTTTTTACTCCCAAAAATCCCAAAAATGCTAAGCCTAAAGCAGCAGCGCCTATCCATAACCAACCTGATTGGCCCTTTTTATCAACTTCAATGGCTTGACTGTTGCCTAAAAGAATGAAAGGAGACCAGAATGCAGGGTGTTTGGCTAATGGGTTTCCAATGTTTTGTAGGTAGTCTTTTTTTGCTTTCTGCAAGGCAATAGCTTTATTGGAGCCTGCCGTCAAATATTTGTAGAAAGTCTCCATAACTATAGCTGTACTTTGGTCATTTACTTGCCATAAGCTCACTACTAAAGAAGGAACACCTGCGTACATGAATGCTCTAGCAAGAGAGGCAATTCCATTACCTTTTTCAAACTTTCCGTAACCTGTTTCGCAAGCTGAAAGAACAACTAAAGCAGCATTGAGTTGTTGATGAGAGATTTCATGTGCTTGCAAGAAGTTATTTTCGGTGCTATCTCCGTTCTCCGAAAAGGCTAAGGAAGAGAGCAAAGGGTTTTTCTGATTTAGAATACCATGCATTGCAAGGTGTATGATCCCATATTGATTTGCATTTTTCTTAAAAAACTGTTCACCTGATAAACTGTCTGTAATAAATTCCCCTTCGTAGATCTTCAGTAAGTTGTTAACCTCTTTTTTTGCTCCTTTGAGTGGTCCTAATGTCCTTCTCATGACTTGGTCATAAGGCAATCGAAGTCTTGAAACCTCATCTGTAATCTGTTGGTTATAATTTCCTGCAATAGCTAGCATTTTGCCATTGATTTGTTGTGCTTGGCTATTGTTCTCTTTCCATAAGGACGCAGAATAATCATAGCTAACTTGGTAGTCTTGAATCAGATAGTGAAGACTACCAAAATCCATTTCTTTAGAGGCAGCAGGCTCTACTAAAAAACTTTCGAAGGGTAAATGACCTAAACCTCTATCCGTAACAAAAATAAGATGCTTTATTTGCTGTGGAGCACTTTTAGATAAGATAGGAGCTAATAGTTTTTGATAAAACCAATGAGCAAGTTCTGCAAACTCTTCATATACCTCTTGAGGTTTGTCTATAATTCTTTGTGTGTTAGTGAAATTCTGACGAAGGTCTCTTATTTTCTTGTTTAGATCTTTTATTGAAATAATGGTTTGATTGAAGCTAGAAGAGGCATTATCTATATAAAAGCAATAGATGCCTGAATCACTCAATACATATTCTATAATCGCTGTTTTGTCATCTAAACTTTTTTGGATTTCTTGAAGGCTAACACTATTTTTTCCTTGTTTATAATTACTGTATTTAGGATAATGCTTTTCTATGTATTTATTAAGACTATCTAATTCTTGATTGAGTTGACTACGTTTTGCATGTAGTTTAGTAGGGTCTTTGCTGGCATATTTAGCTTGTAATAGTGCAACTTTATTTTTTGCGAGTAACTTTTGTAGGTATTGCTCTTTTTCTGCTAATGTATCTGGAAGTTCCCCAAATATGTGTGCTTGACGAGTTTGAGCAGCCTCTTTGAGCAATACTGACTTATTGGCTTCAGAGAGTCTAAACGCCTCTGCTTGTAAGCTTTTATCCTCTTTGTCTAAAGAATATATTGTTTCTAAGGCTTTGGTTGTCCAACTGTTGCTTTGGGCTAAAGTACGGAGTTTGTCCTCTTTACTGTTGTACTCATTTCGTGTTTGATCTAGTAATTGGAGCGCTAGTTTACATAGAATAAGCTGTTTTTCTTGGTTATTAGATTTTGATTGTAAGGCTAACAATTGATAACTTAACTCCAAACTCCTATCTAGTTCTACCTGAGAGCTATGCTCTACTGTAGCTATATTCTTCGACCAGTTTTCATCGATGAGATTAACTATACTATCTTTGTGAATATTGCTAGCGATAGCTTGATTCAAATATCCTTGAGCTTTCTCAAACAAATCTTGATTGATATAAATTTGAGCAAGAGTGTTAAGTGTTTTTAGACGGGTTGGATGGAACCTTGGGAAAATTGTTTTATAGACTTCCAAAGCTTTTAGTTGAAACTGTTCAGCGTCTGAGAGGTTATTAGTTTTGAGAGAAACATCTCCTAAGTGAGATAGAGCCACAGCATAATTTTTATGCTGATCGCCTACTACTTGTTTTTGAATTTGGAGTGCTTCATTATGTAGCTCTTGAGCCTTAGTGTATTGTCCATGTTTCATATAAATATTAGCTAGGTTACTCAATGCAATAGCATATTTAGCTGTTTTTTCGCCAATAGTTTCTTTGTAGATAGCAAGGGTGTTGAGGCAGTATTTTTTTGCATCGTTGCTTCTATTCATTTTGTTGTAAAGTATCGACAGGTTATTGAGCGATTGAGCATACTTGGGGTCAGTTATACCTAATTTGGTTTTTCGGATTTTGAGAGCCTCCAAACTTAAAGATTCTGCCTCATCATATCGCCCCATATTGCTATATAAACTTGCTAGATTATTGAGTGAGTTTGAATAGCTTGTAGGGTGTCTATCAATATATTTTTTCTTTCTTTGGATTACTTCTAGATATAATTGTTCGGCTTCAGCATAGCGACCAGTTACATAATAAAGTGCTGCTAAATTATTGTGCGTATTGGTATTTTTATTTTCAAGTGCTCTTAATTTGTTTTTGGGGACTGAATCTCTAGCTTCATTTCGTGCGTTGATATTTTCTTTATAGAGTTTTTCTGCTTTGGTGTATTGTCCAGTCTGATAATAAAGGACCGCTAGATTATCAAACGGTTCAAGGAGGTCTAAATTGGATATTTTTTTATTGTTTACTAATAGAGTCGCCTCTGTATAATGTTTTTCAGCAAGTTTATACTGTTTTTTTCTTTGAGCAATAGCTCCCAAACTGTTTAATAAAGAAATATACAAAGAGTGTTGTTTACCTACTTTAGATGATATAATAGGTTTCAACTCTATATAAATTTTCTCTGCTAAGGCTATCCTTTTGGTGTTTCGGTACAGACCTGCTAAACGCAGATGAAATTTAATATACAACCCCCTGTTTTTTCCTCTATATTTTTCCTCTAGAGCTATCGTCTTTAGTAGGTTTTCTTCATACTTAGGGATTTGACGAAGGCTACCATAAGCATTGGTTAGATCCCATAGTTTGTTGACATAAAGGCTGTCTGCTTCTCCATACTTCTCCAACGTTTTTTGAGTAGATATCGCTACAACCTCTAATAATTTTTCATATTGACGTTCCTCATTCAATTTGACATATAGAGTATCTAATTCTGCTATAGATAATTTTTCAAGGTCTTGTTGACCTACAGAATAGGTTTTGACCATAAGGAGGCATAATACTATTATAATAAATGTACGCATGAGAGTAGGGTTATAAGTTTAGAAGGTTTAGTTGCGAAGGAATATGATGTGTATATTTTTTTACTTCTTTCACAAAATGGCTATAATCTGTATAGCCAAAGTCATAAATACTAAAACTTTGGTTATGTTCTACATAGTGTTTTAGTGCAGTTCTTAAACGAATGATATTAAAACAAGTCTTCGGATTGATACCTAATATCTCTTTAAAATAGCGAGTTAACGTTTTTTGAGAAACATAAAGTTGCCCTGAAACTTTGGAGACTTGTTGCTCTATTTGATTTTGATATAACTGTATGGCTTGTTGTACTGTCTGAATTTTGTGCTCAGCCCTTGTGAGTAAATCAGAGTTTAAAAAACTGCTCATTAGTTCACAAGCAGATTCAAAATTTTTGTCAACTAATAATTGTTCTAAGTAATCGTT
>JAAEPD010000180.1 GCA_024222455.1 Aureispira sp. | reverse complement strand
CTTTTCTGAATACTCTACTTTTTCAACTTTCAAATTAGGTATATTCAGAATCCCTGTGTAAATTTCTAAGTCTAATGCCATTTTTATTTTTAGACCAACTTAACTTTTTTTCCCTTTTTGGCAAAAACTGTCAGAGAACCTGATTTAATTGTTTCTGATTTAATGATGCCAGAAATGGATGGGTTTGATCTTCTAAAACATATAAAGAATGATCACCTTTTTTGTAGAATACCTTTAATTATGCTAACAGCTAGAGCTGGACAAAATGACAAACTTACAGCCCTAACTATTGGTGTAGATAGCTATTTAACTAAGCCTTTTGTCACGGAAGAATTGCTTGCACAAGTTGCTAATACCCTATACAATTATCATCAAAGGAAAAATTGGGCATCAGAAACCAACACTGAACAGCCTAAAAATGCACAACAAACCAAAGAAACCATAAAATCATCTTCTAATCAATTATCATTAGAAGATTTAGATTGGATTAAAAGAGTAGAATCATACACTTCTAAAAACTTAAGTAATAGCAATTTTAATAGTACACAACTTTTTCTTGAAATGAATATGACAGATCGCACATTCAGGCGAAAATTAAAACGTATAACAGGCATGTCTCCTGTCAAATATATTAGAGAATTGCGATTACAGGCTGCTCGTGAGTTGTTAGAACTAAAAAAATATAATAGTATTCAACAAGTTTGTACAGCAACAGGATTTGGCACCCCTCATTATTTCACAAAACAGTTTAAAGCTCGGTTTGGGAAAGTACCTACAGAATATTTAGACTAACTCTCTCAAAGAATCTGCATCAAAAGAATAACACGACCCTACCACAAAAAAATTGGGCAAAAGGAACCACCCTTTTGCCCATCATCATCATTTAAACCCAATTTATATAACTGTGCTATTAACCAAATAGCCGTTATTTACTTTCAACAGTATAAATCTGCAAAAATACGCACAAAAAAACAAATAGCAAAGAAATGTTTATTTAAAAAAACTTATGTTCCGCTTTTTAGAAAAAATGCAATCCACATAAGATACTTCAAAAACACAAACCTATATCTTATAATACTTTACAACACTTTTTATTCCAAACATTATTCTACAAAACTTAAGAAACACTGGCAATATATTTTATTTCACTAAGTTTTTTTTTAACAAAAAATTTCAAAAAAATCCTTTTTTCATCTAAAAAAGGGCACAAAACCCTATTCTTAAAACCATTTTTCTTGCCTAATGCAAATCTCTAATCTACTATAAAGCTCAATTATTTCATTCACAAAAGATTAGCAGAAAACTTTGAACATCTTCATAAATTTAAACTCGTTTTCCAATATATTATTCTTATTTTTGTACCACGAAATATAATTGGTAGCATTTGATATTATTGATGCTACTAGATTTTCACAACCAAATAGCATCAAAGATGTCAACACAAATGACGTTTTATCATGTTTCTCATCGACCTTTAAGAGAAGGAACTCTCTTAACCATAGGAGCTTATGGCGAGCGGACTCGTCAAGCTAATTTTATGGAGAAGCATTATGCGACTTACCTCAAAGAGGAAATTTTTGAAGACATTCGTCAGCAAAACTACCCTAAAGCTCCATCTAGGTTCAATTGTATCTTTTTATTTCCAGATTTTGGGATGGCTAAAGAATTTTATGCAAACACATGTGGTTATCAGCATTATGTATATGAAGTAGAAATTGTAAAAGGTTCTCCTTTTATTGTTGAAATGGACTTATTGAAGTGTGATGGTAACAATTATCATAAGATAAAATCCAATGCAAAAAAATACTGGGAACAAATATCCCATCCTAATAGTGGTACTCTAGAAGCATTGCTATTAGGTGAAGCAAAAGTAAAAAGTTTGATTCTCGAACCTTCTAATATATAGGCCAGATTTTAAGATATAAATGAATGCCCCAAAATATCATTAATATCCGATAGAAGAACATTATTAATTAACACTATAAGCCTTAAGGAATGTTGTTTTTAGATTTTGAAAAACCGATTGAAGAACTGTACGAACAGTTAGAGGCACTAAAAGAAAAGGCTGGTTCAAATGGCGATGCCGAGAAACACCAAGAAGAGATTTTAGCACTAGAAAAGAAAATATCAACTACTCGACGCAAAATATATAGCAAACTATCAGGTTGGCAACGTGTACAACTTTCTAGACATCCAGAACGTCCTTATACTTTATATTATTTAGAACAAATGTGTTCCCGTTTTGTAGAAATGCACGGAGATCGTTGTTACAAGGATGATAAAGCTATTGTTGGTGGTATTGGTAGTTTGGATGGTATTACAGCTATGTTTATTGGACACCAAAAGGGTAAGGATATCAAGATGCGTCAGTACCGAAACTTTGGAATGCCTAATCCAGAAGGTTATCGTAAGGCATTGCGCCTAATGAAAACTGCAGAGCGTTTTGGGATGCCTGTTGTTTGCCTGATTGACACCCCAGGTGCTTTTCCTGGAATAGAAGCAGAAGAAAGAGGACAAGCTGAAGCTATTGCACGCAACCTATTTGAGATGGCTCAACTCAAAGTTCCAGTTATCTGTGTAGTATTGGGTGAAGGTGCTTCTGGTGGGGCCTTAGGAATAGGTGTAGGAAACCGTGTATTCATGTTAGAAAACACTTGGTATACTGTTATTTCGCCAGAGTCTTGTTCTACTATTTTGTGGAGAACACCTCAACATAAGGTAGAAGCAGCCGAAGCTCTGAAACTTACAGCAGAAGATGCTTTAGGGTTCAAAATCATTGATGGTATCATCAAAGAACCATTAGGTGGTGCACATATCAATCCAGAAGAAACTGCCAAGACCTTGAAGCGTTATCTCAAAAAAGAGATTAATGCCCTAAAAGGTTTATCAGCAGAAGAACTTGTAGAGCAACGCATAGAGAAGTATAGCAAAATGGGGATTGTTGCTTATAAAGACTAAAAGTTATGAAGTTATTAGATGGCTTTCAACAAAGCAGTTTTAACCGTAAGTTGACCAAACGCTTGGCTCAACGACCTCAAGAAGTTCTTCCTGTTAGCTTCCAACAAGCTAAAACAGTTGGGATTCTTTTTGATTTGACAGAACTTGGTAACAACCGTGAAATTATTTTACGTTACAAAAGTCAGTTGCAAAGTGATAGAAAAACGGTAAAACTACTAGCTTATATAGATGAGGCTGAAGTACCTGACGGTTTAGGTTTTGATTGCTTTTGCAAAAAAGATTTAAGCTGGACTTCAGTACCTAACAATCCGTTGGTAGAGGAGTTTATTCAAACACCTTTTGATTTGTTGTTGTCTTTGCATACTCACGAATGTTCACCCCTCGAATATATTTCAGCAGTATCTCACTCTACATTTCGCATAGGTCATTTCCAAAAAGAAAAGACTTATTGCTATGACTTTATGGTTTATAGCAAGAGTCGAAGTGTACGTGTATTGCTCAAGCAAATAGAACATTATCTCGAAGTAATCAATCAAAATAAATCAAGCAAATAGTATGACTAATATTTTTAGAGGAACTGGTGTTGCACTTGTCACTCCATTCAAGGATGGACAGGTAGATTATGATGCTCTTGCTCGCCTTATTGAACACTGTATCAACGGAGGGTTAGACTATTTAGTATCTCTAGGAACAACTGGTGAATCTGTTACACTTTCTAAAAAAGAAAAAATAGAGGTTTTAGACTTTACAGTGCGTCAAGCAGCTGGTAGAGTTAAGATTGTAGGTGGTTTTGGTGGCAACAATACTGCTGATGTAATAGAATCTATCAAAAATTATCATTTTGAGGGCGTTGATGGAATACTTTCTGTTAGTCCTGCATACAGCAAACCTACTCAAGAAGGCATTTATCAGCATTTTATGGCTATCGAAGCTGTAGCTCCTCGTCCTATTATTTTGTATAATGTACCTGGACGCACAAGCTCCAATATATCCTCTGCTACCACTTTACGTTTGGCTCATGCTAGCAAAAAGTTTGTGGCAATAAAAGAAGCTTCTGGCAATTTGCGCCAATGTATGGATATTGTTAAAAACAGACCAGAAAATTTTGCTGTTGTATCTGGAGATGACAACCTCACTCTTCCTATGTTAGGATTTGGGATGGATGGTGTTATTTCGGTAGTAGCCAACGCTTATCCTCAAGAGTTTTCGGATATGGTAAGAGCTGGTTTTGCTAACGATTTTGAAACTGCTCGTGCTTTACATTACAGTTTAGTAGATTTAGTAGATTTACTATTTGTAGAAGGTAATCCTGGTGGAATAAAAGCTGTATTAGAACAACTTGGTATTTGTAGCAAAAAAATGCGCTTGCCTTTAGTTGATATTAGCCAAGAAACTTATGATAAACTTGCAGAGCAGGTTGCTACACTCAAAAAACCTGTTATTGCCTAATCTACAATATAAAAGATAATACTAAGAGCTAGGCTAGTCCTAGCTTTTTTTTGGACTATGAACAACTTAGAAAATCATAACAATAGCCATAAACTGTACTATTTAATAGGATCTGCACTAGTCAGTTTCTGTTTAGTATTCCATTACCTATATGGTTATTATGGACATTATGGTTATGATGATGTATTGGGTTATATGTACCAAGCCACACAGGTGGTTCATGGAGATTTTACATTAGGAGATGACCATTATGCTTATCGTTGGGGGATTATATTTCTGACAGCGCTCTCCTATTCTATTTTTGGTATACATGACACAGCAGGCGCTCTAATGCCCATGTTAATCACCCTTTCTACAGCCTTACTAGTCATGTGGGTGCTTCGAAAATATGCTTTGGAAGTTGGTATTCTAGCCGTTATGATTTTTACGCTCAATGAGTGGACCCTCTTCTATTCAGATAAGGTGATGCCTGATATATTGGTAGCCTTCACTGGTTTTGGGCTATTTGTAGTGCTTTGGCATTTACGCTATCGAGCTAAAGAACCTTCTCCTGTCAAATATGCTCTGCTCTTTAGTAGCATATTACTCTTAGCCTTTTTGAGTAAGGAAACTATTATCCTATTGTTGCCTGTTTTCTTTTTAATCTTTATATCTGATATTAAACAAGGGCAATATCAAAAATTCTGGGGTTTATCTATCCTATTTTCGATCATCCTGTTTATACTCTATTTTAGCTATATAAAACTCCAAACAGGCAGTTTTATGTATCGTTTCAAAGCAATAGAACTTGGTGGGTATTTTAATCCATGTAGTTATGATCAATTGCCTATAGAACACATGATAGAGCGTCTAACTTATGGCTTGTTGTTCTTGTTTACCAAACTAAGCTTAATGGTTTGTTTGGTATTGGCTTTACCTAGTTTATTTCACCACAAATTAAAGGATTTATTAAACCTATCTAATGAGAAAGCATTTTGGGCAGTAGCGCTTATTCTTTCCTTTTTGTCTTCTTATTACATGACTATTTCCTACAAAACGTATATACCTATGTGTGGCACAGATGTACGACATTACCTATATTTAGTGCCTTTAGCAGTAGTTTCTGGAGCGCCTTATTTGTACGAGTTTTTTACTGAAAAGAAATATGCTTATATACTTCTTGGAGCATTAGGAGTATTCATACTATCCTATTCACAAAGTTATGAGATCACCTACCGATCTTACCTCTCTATTCTAATAGTGTTAAGCTTACGTGTTCTAATCCCTTTAAATATACTTAGGGATAAGAAACATATACCTATTCTACTCACTATAGGATTAACAATAGCCTTAGCCCTACCTTCTTGGTTTGCGATGCAGTATGCCCTAACGCTAGAATATACTCATCAGCGTGATCTAATCTATAAGCATCTATCTCCAGATGCTCCACAAAAAACATTGGTGGTAACGAATAGCATCCAACGCAATTTCGGGGAATATTATATGCAGTTTAGAAAGGATTCGAAAGTGAAGTTTGTAACTTATGAAGACAGCAAAAATATAGATTTGAACAACTATCAAGAATTCTATATTTTCCTCAATGGTCATACTCGTTATGGTTCTGGTCTGGACTGGGAAGAGCTGCCTAAATGTGTACACGATCATTTTGGAGGTCGCCATAATCCTAATTTTGAGGTGATTGACAGCTATGGAAAAGATCGAATATTGTTGTGTAAAATAAAAGATCCTAATTTATTACGATAAGAATATATGTGCCGTCCTGAAATAGGTTGACAAAAAAAAGCAAGAATAAATGTCAGCAAAAAGAGGAAAAGCGAACAGCAAAAAGTTTAAACTAGGGAAACGGCGAACATTTAGTGAGCCATTAAAACAGAAAATAGTAAAAGATAT
>JAAEPD010000179.1 GCA_024222455.1 Aureispira sp. | reverse complement strand
GTCAGTTATATCCTGAATCGGTTTTTGAAGCTGTATTTACCAAAGTGTTGCTACTGTGTATGGATAAAGGGATGGTTAGCGGTCATACCCAAGCGATTGATTCTGCTCCTATTAAAGCTAATGCATCAATGGATACATTGGAGTTGAAAGTTCCCAAAGACGCTTTGGATGCTCATTTAAAACGTATCCGTGTGATGAGTGCAATAGATAAGGACAAGCCTCATCGTCAATCAAAAGTAAATAAAGCTCCAACGGAACAGCAATTACTTACAGCGAGTAATCAAGAATTACAAGGAATAAAACGTCGTAATACAAAATGGTCTACCGACCAAGACCAAAGACCAGGCTCAGGCAATAAGGGTAGTAAATACACCTCAAACAAGACACATTATAGTCCTACAGATCCAGATGCCCGCATTAGTGTTAAACCAGGAAAAGCGAGGAAGCTTAATTATATGAGTCAGCTCAGTGTAGATACAGCACATCATGTAATAACAGATATCAAGGCCTATCACGCTTGTAAGAGAGACAATCAATACTTAGAAGATATTACAAAACGTTTGCATAGTCGTTTATGGAAACAAGGCTTTAACTGGGAGAACTTATTAGCCGATACGGGTTATAGTAGTGGAGAGAATTATGCCTTTTTAGAGTCAAAAGGGATTACAAGTTTTATACCACCTCATGGGACTTATAAGGGTGGTCCTGCTGGATTTATTTATCATGAGAAACAAGATTACTATACTTGTTCACAGGGGGAAATTATCCCATTTAAAAAGGTGTTTTTAGATTATAGAACCCAGATCAAAAAGAAAGAATATCGTAGTTCGAGCAAGCAATGTAAGGGTTGTCCAATCGCGAGTAGTTGTTTAGGAAAGGCAAAAGAGAAGAAATTTTCAGTAACCTATTATCGAGAGGCCTACGAACGCAATATAGCCAGAGTCGAAAGCAAAAGAGGTAGGTACATGAAAGCCAAGCGGCAAAGTACGGTAGAACCTGTTTTTGGAACCCTTACCCAGTTCATGGGGCTTCGAAAGATCAATACCATAGGAATAGAGCAGGCTAATAAGGTCATGCACTTGTCTGCTATAGCTTATAATTTGTAGAAATACCTAAAATTTATAAGTAAAACCGTAAAAAGTGATGCAGGAATGCTACATACATTAAAATGGACTTTAAGACTTAAAATAAAGCCTAATCTGGTATTTTAATACTGTAGTGTTTATTCTTTTCTTAACAAAAAAAAGCCCCTTAAAAAGAAGCTTTTGAGTGAT
>JAAEPD010000178.1 GCA_024222455.1 Aureispira sp. | reverse complement strand
GTGCCTCCGATTACTACAACTGTGCCTCCTGTCAAGGCTAAATCGCCTGTTCCACTATTGGTAATTGTGAAGGTATGATTCACCATTCCTGTCGTTACATCTGCATTACCAAAGTCCGTATCATCTGTTAATGATGGTGTTGCATCATTATCTGCTATAGATGTTCCATTTCCTGCTACATCCATCTCTGGAGTTGCTGGTACTGTTCCATTTCCTTGGATAGAGAAATTGTATGGATTCTCATCTGCATCATCATTCGCTATGCTTACTGTTGCACTGCGTAAACCTGCTGCACTTGGATCAAATTGTATAATAAAGGTTGTTGTACCGCCTCCAGATGTTACTGGACTTGTTGCTTGTTGTGTTACCGTAAAGTCAGATGCATGTGTACCTCCGATTACTACTACAGTGCCTCCTGTCAAGGCTAAATCGCCTGTTCCACTATTGGTAATTGTGAAGGTATGATTTACCATTCCTGTGGTTACATCTGCATTGCCAAAGTCTGTATCATCACTCACTGCTGGTGTTGCATCGCCATCTGTAATCGATGTTCCATTTCCTGCTACATCTATCTCTGGTGTTGTTACAACTGTTCCATTTCCTTGGATAGAGAAGTTGTATGGATTCTCATCTGCATCATCATTCGCTATGCTTACTGTTGCACTGCGTAAACCTGCTGCACTTGGATCGAATTGTATAATAAAGGTTGTTGTTCCTCCTCCTGATGTTACTGGACTTGTCGCTTGTTGTGTAACCGTAAAGTCAGATGCATGTGTACCACCTATTACGACTACCGTTCCACCTGTCAAGGCTAAATCGCCTGTTCCACTATTTGTAATTGTGAAGGTATGATTCACCATTCCTGTCGTTACATCTGCATTACCAAAGTCCGTATCGTCTGCTACAGCTGGTGTTGCATCGCCATCTGTGATAGAGGTTCCATTTCCTGTTACATCCATCTCTGGCGTTGTTCCTGAACCTGTAATAGAAACGTCATCAATAGCTATATCTCCTGTAAACCCAGAACCTCTTACTGCTCTAAATCTAATCTGGATTGCTTGACCAGTATAGGCTGATAAATCTACATTTTTTATTAGATAAGCAGCTGCTTGATTGGCTTGTTGATTGCCTGATAAAACTGGAGTTATGTCATTTGTCCATGTTCCTCCACTATTAATATCAACATGCAGATCTCCCATTTGACTACTATTGACACCCCACATATGGTAAGCAAAAGATAAGGTAGGACTACTCTGATTGAGTGTGATACATGGTGTGATTAGAATAGCTTCATCTCCAGCAGTAACATTGGATGCTTCTGTATACATATATGTCCCTGAAGCATTTCCAAGCGTATAATCTACCGCTGGACCAGTATTCCCCCCGCCTCCAGATGGAGTAGTTCCAGAATTGGCGCTCCATACATAATCATCATCATCATTATTGGTCCATCCATTTTGCAAGCCACTCGAAAAAGTTTCAAAGTCTTCTGTAAAAGGAAGGTTCAATGCTGATCCTACATTAATGTAACCTACTTTAGTTTTCGCAATGGTATCTGAACTTGCATTTACAATAGTCAATCGAACATCATAGCTACCTGGTGTAGAATATAGATGTGTACAGTTGGCTGTAGTATAATCTGTTGTTCCGTTTCCATCTACATCCCACATGTAAGAGTTAGCACCTGCAGTTGTAGAAGTAAATACAGCTGTTAGACTATTTTGGCAACTTCCGTTTGGTGTTCCTGTATAATCTACATTAAACTGTGGACAAGTAAAATAATTACGCGTTGTTGTCGCATAAGTATACATACGAGCATATTGCCCTGGAGAAAAGAAATCACGACAAGCCTTACGTGAATAAGACATGATATTACGTGGGTTAGGTGCAAATGGATCTCCATTTGCGTCTAATCCGCCACCACTTGTGTATGGCGCTGTTCCATTATATACACAAGAAGAATTTACATTAGCACTTCCTAATTGAGGATCAGCAGGTGTATCACAAATAAAATCTCCTTCACTAGAACAATTAGATCCATTAACTAATTCTCCTGTTAATGTTCCATTGGTTCCACCATGTGTATGAGGCAATGAAAAGAAATGGCCTACTTCATGAGGTAGTGTACTTCCGTTTATAGCACAGCTGTTAGCCATTAAGATAATATCTTTAGTACTAGAATAGGCATATCCACAAAGGCTACTACCACCACTTGTTACAGAATTACAAAAATAGATATTTACTAAATTTGTAACACCATGAGCAGTATGCATTGCAGTCTCATCTGCTGCATCAAAATCATAGTAGGTGTTATCATCTATATAGTTGATTCCATTACATAAGTAAAACTGCATATTTGCATTGATATAATAATTATTCATATTATCAATTGCATCATTCAATTGTGTCACAGTTAAACCTCCAGTTCCTCCACTAGTTCGTACTATATGTGCTTTTATAGGAATATACTCTATTGGTAATAGAGCCCGGTTTTGCAAAAAGTTTTGCTCTATATGATGATAGTCTTTTATAAAATTACGCAAGTTTTGGATATCAGCAGGCGTAAATTCTGTTCCACATTCATGTCCTGGTTGGCCATGAGGGATTGGCGTGTTCTGGTTATGATTGTGAGTCGAAGGAGTATGTTGTGCATTCACCGTCAACGAAACCATCACACAGACCCAAAGTAGGTACAATGTTTTTCTCATAGGATTAATACTTTGTTTGTTTGGAATAAATTTGAAGTTGTGTAAAGTAAAGAGATATTTCTCTTCGTGTAATTTTTTCTTTTGTCAAATCCTCTAAATCAAAATCTATTTACTGCATTTCTTTTTTTGAGTAAATTATTGTTTGACTTCACAAATATTTAAAAAATATTCATCTAGTGCAAGTATAAAACAATACAGCATCCTTGAATCTGTTCGATTCAAGTTGAAGTTATAATTTTTAATTACATAGTAATATACAAAAATATTTATTGAATTTACAATCTAAAAATCTGTAAAAATTAGGAGTCTAACGGACTAAAAAAAAGGGCTCTACCAATAACTACGTTTCATTCCATCTTTTTTTTTGTTTAGCTCCAAAGAATTGAAACCTTGACAAAAACAGGACTTATGGATTTTTTTGCTAACTTGTTCTGCTCAAGAAAGTAGTTCAACATTTTTTTATTAGTCCTTAGTATTTCATGCAAAAGATAAAGCTTCCTTATCATATTATTGAGTTAAATATTAACAATAGTGAAAATATTGTCACACTCCCATTGCTAGACACTCAGGTTCTTCGAGTTAATGTACCTCACTATATGCTCGCAGGCAAATTTGCTAACTCCTATCAGCAAAAACGTTTAGATAAAGGACGTTACAAATCTATTCTAAATCACTATACCAAAGGAGATTATGAGCAGCATAATATATCTGTAGAATTTAAGGCTACTAAGAAAAATATTGCTTTTAAAAAGATGGTGCTTAGATTTGATTATTTCTTACAAGAACACCCTCAAGGCTATTGGTCTAGTGTGCCAGTATTAGGAATCGAAAGTTTTGCCCCTACCGAAGAATTAATAGAGGAAAACCTAAGAGAGGCCATCCGGTTAGAGTTTATTAGAAACCAGCGCCTGAATTTGCTACAAGATATTATTCCTACAATCTGGTATCAAGAACCTATCCTCAAAACAGAGATTTTAGATTTTATTTGCCATACACCTTCTGAACTAGAAACACTAAAAGAGGAGCAGCAAAAGCAGGTACTGCCTCGTGTTGCAGAAAAATTGTACATTGATAAAAAAGTAATGTATGGCAACCATAAGGAGATCAAACAATTGACTGAGATTCTTAATGGTCGTTTCAATAAAAATGTCCTAATTGTTGGAAAGTCAGGAGTTGGTAAAAGTACATTAGTTTGGGAATTGGTTAATCAACGAAGCAAGCTAAACATAAAACAACAAATTTGGGAAACAACGGCTTCTACCTTAATCAAGGAGTTGACTGGCGATATGGGTTGGCAAGAAAACTTAGCCATCTTGTGTAAAGAACTGACTCACAAGGGCGACACTTTGTTCATTCGCAATTTATTAGAATTATTTGAGGTGGGTCAATATGAAGGAAATAGTGTGAGTGTAGCGGGTTACTTACGTGAATATATTGCTAGAGGTGAAGTCAGTATTATATCAGAATGTACACAAGAAGAATTTGCCCGAATTGAGGCTCGTAGCCCCAATTACTTATCACTCTTCCAAACGATTCAACTAGAAGAACCTTTAGATGATTTAGAAGATATAATTTTACAAAAGGTCCGTCAAATTGCCCTTTCTGAGAAAAAAGAAATAGACAATGAAGCTATTCGTGAAACGATTAGACTCAACCGTAGATATACACCATATTCTGGGTTTCCGGGCAAGCCTATTCGCTTTTTGGAAAGTGTCTTGATTAATAATACTCAACCAGTAATTGATCGTTCTGAAATTATTAAAGCTTTTTGCGAAGAAACTGGAATGCCTCCTTTTATGGTTGACCCTGCAATAGCGATGAACTTGGAGCAGGTGTCTCAATTTTTCAAAAAGAATGTATTTGGTCAAGACCATACTATCCATATTTTAGTAGATATTTTAGCTTCTGTCAAGGCTGCCTTGGCTCGACAAGGGAAACCAATTGCATCGATGCTTTTCATAGGCCCTACTGGAGTTGGAAAGACAGAAATGGCCAAGGTTTTAGCTGAATTCATGTTTGGGAGTAGAGAAAAAATGATTCGCTTTGATATGAGTGAATACTCTACCCCTTATGCTGTAGCTAGATTGACTGGAGAAAGTTATTTTTCGGATGGTTTATTGACCTCTGCTGTTCGGAGAGAGCCATTTTGTGTGTTGCTTTTTGATGAGCTAGAAAAGGCGCATCCACTATTCAATGATTTATTGCTTCAAATGTTGGGGGAAGGTCGCCTTACTGACAGCCAAGGTAAAGTGGTCAATTTTTGTAGTACTATTATTATAATGACTTCTAATATTGGCGCCCAAAAGCTGACTAACCAGAGCATTGGTTGGAATACAGAACGTAGCAATCAGGATGTAGCAAATCATTTTGAAAATGAGGTAAGAAAGTATTTCCGTCCTGAAATATTTAATCGTATTGATCAAGTTTTACCTTTCTATCCTTTACACCAAAACGTTGTGCGTTTTGTGGTAGAACGAGAGTTAGAACTATTCAAAAAGAGAGAGGGTATTCTTCATCGCAATATTGAATTCCACCTATCAGAAGCTCTCTATGAATTTCTTTGTAACAGAGGCTATAACCAAAAATATGGTGCTCGTGCACTCCAACGTACATTAAGAGAGGATTTGATTACCCCCCTATCTTATTACCTCAATCAGTTCAACTTTGAAGAACAATTGGTTGTATCTGTTGATATAGAAGATGAGGAGTTGCTTATAGAAATAGAATCTGATCCTTTTAAGTTGGAATTAATGCTAGAGGAATTGACTCAGAATGAGTTCATGGATTATGCTAGTGAATTGCGCTATAAAATCTATAAACTCTGCGAAGGGCATTTCTATATTCGCCTTTCTAGTGAGTTGGATATAATGGATAGACAGAAAAAGAAGCAGGAGAAAAAGTTTTGGAGTAAAAAAGAAAATGCAGAGAATTACTCGAACTACCTTGCAATGAAAGAGGAGATCAAAAAACAACGTGATATTATCAGCAACTATGAACAAGAAATGGCACTAATTTCTATGGGGTTGCAAACGCTTAATACCAATTTATATGATCAGATAAAGGAATGGGATGAGAACTATTTTAAAACTAAACTTCAACTCTACTCTTTATTAGAGCCTCAAGGTGATGAAACTTTTATAGGAATTTATGGAGCTCAGGTGCCTAAAACTCTACTTAATATTTATTTAGAAATTTGTAACCACCAAAATTTTAAATATAAAATCCAAACAGTTTGGTACAGAGAAGAACTCTATAATGAACTGATAGAAGAAATAATTCCTGTAGATGAAGACGATGAAAATGGCCCTGATAAACCAGGAAAAATCAGAAGATTAGCCAAAAAATATCA
Organism: Aureispira sp.; assembly: GCA_024222455.1. Lineage (GTDB taxonomy): Bacteria > Bacteroidota > Bacteroidia > Chitinophagales > Saprospiraceae > JAAEPD01. Next base: position 26,770 of record JAAEPD010000178.1, on the reverse strand, counting down.
TCATAAAGACTTTTTTGAAAAGGACAGCAAACGCTGGAAGCCTGATGAACCTCAAGACAAACTAGTTGGTATTGAATTAAAAATAAAAGGCATTGGAGCCAATTTATATCTAGGTAATGAAGGTGGTGCTCATCATGTCTACATCAGTGAAAATGAAGCTCAACAGTATTGGTTGATAAGTAGCGAGCAAGAGTTCCAGACTCCTGAAGATGTCCATCGCAAAACATTCTTTAAAAAAGCTAAACGTGCTAGACGTTCTTACAAACTTCATAACATAGAAGATACTGAACTTAAATTTCCTAAAAGAGAAGTTGAACCTAAAAACTATGCACCTTTCATAATAGATGTTTTAGATAAGATTTTTTCTAAAAAATTGGATGAAATTTTAATTTAAAACCAAGTTAAACATGATACAGTTTACTATAAGTCAACGCCTTACAGCAACAGACAAGTTCATATACAACTAAATATCAATCACTTACGAAAAATCCGAAATATAATATTAAAATAGTATATTTATGTTATTGAATTATATTATTGATTCCCCAATTTGCTTTTTATGTCAAAATCTGATCGAGAACAGGAACTAGAACAACGTATTCGAGAACTGGAAGCAGAGTTAGCTTCATTCCGAAAAAAAAATATATTTGTCCCTTCAGGGCAAACTATAAGTGTCCCAACTCCAATGCAGCCTCTTTTTGACGACGCTCAAAAAGTAGTACATGAATACTTTGCAAAAACAGAAATAGATCCATCACAAGCAACGATCAAAATCAATGACCAACGTTATTTATTATTGAGAGCATCCTCCCTTTCAGTAGATTTCATGAACACCATGCAAAAACTATATGCTGATAAAGGTGAAGATGCAGCATTCAATATTGGTCGAAATTTCTTATTTGACATCGCTCATGTTATTGGGATAGAAGATGCCAAGGTTTTTCACAAAAAAATGGGGGTAACAGATCCAATAGCAAAACTATCTGCAGGACCTATTCATTTTGCCTATTCAGGATGGGCATATGTAGATATACACGAAGATAGTCACCCAAGTCCCAATCAAGATTTTTTTCTAAAGTATAATCACCCATATTCGTTTGAGGCTGCTTCTTGGATAGAATCAGGCCAAATAGCTCCTGGCCCTGTATGCATAATGAATTCAGGATATTCATCAGGATGGTGTGAGGCTAGCTTTGGAATGGAACTCACTGCTGTAGAAACATCTTGTAGAGCTTGTGGCGATGATCATTGTACCTTCATCATGGCTCCCCCTGATAAAATCGAGGATATTCTAAAAGAATATACAGCTAAAAATGCCAGTAACTCCAAAGATCTAAAACATCATATACCTACCTTTTTTGAGCGAAAAAAGATAGAAGAGGGTATGCGAGAAGCCAAAGAAAAAGCAGAAGAGTCTGAACAAGCTAAATCAAATTTTTTGGCTAATATGTCTCATGAAATGCGAACTCCACTCAACGCAATTATTGGTTATATCAGTATCATAGATAAATCTAACCTAAATCAAGAACAACTAGATCAACTTAACACTATACAAAGAAGCAGCAAACACTTATCAAATATTATTAATGATGTCTTGGATTTATCCAAAATAGAGGCCCATCAACTACACATCAGCAATGCACCTTGCAACCTATTAGAACTATTGCATGATAGTGCTTCTGTTGCCAAAGGCATGATTAGTCATTGGCAAAAACCCATTGATTTTAAGATTTATATTGAACCTGATGTTCCGCCTGTTGTTTTACTTGATCAGACAAGGTTAAAACAAATATTGTATAATGTATTATCCAATGCTGTTAAATTCACGAATAAAGGATATGTACACTGTAGTGTACAGACAAAAGAACAACAGTTACATATCCAGATTGAAGATACAGGTATTGGTATCCCTTCACACTTACACCATCATGTTTTTAATAGTTTTGGGCAAGTAGATAGCTCCTCTACAAGAGAATTTGGAGGTACAGGTTTGGGGCTGACAATCACTAAAAAACTAATCCAACTTTTGGGAGGTAAAATTTCGTTGTTATCACACGAAGGAGAAGGCAGCACTTTTTATATACAGATTCCTTATAAAGATAATAACAGTATGGTTAGTGTTCCTGCACAGCCACCTAAAGTCTGCAAGCAGAGCAATTATAAGGCGTTAATCCTATTGGTAGAAGATAACCTTATCAATCAAAAAGTAACAAAACATATCTTAAAGAAAGCTGGTTTTGAAGTAGTGCTAGCTGATAATGGCCAAGATGCTATTGATAAATTTAAGCAACCTAACGAGCAAAACATTGATCTTGTTATTATGGATATTCAAATGCCAGTGCTTGATGGTTTATCGGCTACTAAAACTATTCGGGCATATGAAAAAACTCAAAAATTAACTCCTACTCCTATTTTAGCATTCACAGCACATGCTACAAAAGAAGATATGGAACGATGTTTAGATGTTGGTTGCAATGACTATATTTCCAAACCAATAGACCCATCTATATTAATTGAAAAAATTCAAGAATACTTAATTATAGAACAATAATACAAAAAGCCAAATTGAACGAATCAATTTGGCTTTTTATTAGAGATATAAGATTTCTTATTTGAATCTATCAGAAACAACTAAGTCCTTACTTCCTTTTGTATATTTATAAAATCCTTCTCCCGTTTTAGCACCAAGATAACCTGCAGTTACCATATTAACTAATAACGGACAAGGAGCATATTTTGGGTTACCAAAACCTTTGTAAAGTACATTCATAATCGACAAACATACATCCAACCCAATAAAATCTGCTAAATGCAATGGTCCCATAGGATGAGCCATTCCTAACTTCATCACAGTATCAATCTCTTCTACTCCAGCAACCCCTTCATATAAGGTAATGATTGCTTCATTAATCATTGGCATCAATATCTTATTGGCTACAAAACCAGGATAGTCATTAACCTCTACAGGAGCTTTGCTCAAGTTCTTAGACAACTCCATGATTGTTTGTGTCACCTCATCAGAAGTAGCATAACCTCTAATCACCTCTACTAGCTTCATCACAGGTACAGGGTTCATAAAATGCATCCCAATAACTTGTGCTGGACGTTGTGTCACTGCTGCTATCTTAGTAATAGATATAGAAGAAGTGTTACTAGCTAAAATTGCATTGGCAGGCGCAGCCTCATCAATTTGCTTAAAAATCTTAAGTTTCAAGTCTATATTTTCGGTAGCAGCTTCCACAACCAAATCAGCATTAGCCGCAGCTATTTTTATATCTGTAGAAGTTTTTATGTTGCTAAGGGTATTACTTTTGCCTTCCTCGCTCAGTTTTCCCTTTTTGATCATCCTATCCAAATTCTTATTAATGGTAGCTAAAGCACGTTCTAAAGCAGCTTCTGCTATATCTACAAGTGTTACTTGGTAGTTATGCATGGCAAATACATGAGCAATACCATTACCCATAGTACCAGCTCCTACTACTACAATATTTTTCATAATGTTTGATTAGATTAGTAAGGAATGTTCTTATCGGCTGCAAGTTAAAAAAATATGCACAACCCATGTATATGAATTGTGCAAGATTTTATTTTTATAGCTCATAAACATCAAAATGCAATGAACTCCGATTGTCTATTTCTTATTGAAAATATTTATCTGATACTTTCATGCGTTTAACACTCTTAAGAGTTGTTTTGGATAGGATGTTTCCTAATGCGTCTTTAGTAACACTATTGAGAGGAAACCCTTTTTTTCCTGATTTAACTAAGGCATAAATACCATAATCTGCTTTGAAATAAGCAGCATACTCTTTAAAGTTGATATTAATATCAGAAGTAACATCCACTTCTGTGCTTAATTTTTCATTTTTTACAACTAATTGCTGAATCTTTTTAAAGTCATCAGAACTAGATTCCTCTCCTTCTTCGATTGTTACATCATCAAAATTAAATCCAGGAGGTGCGGTAATATCTGTTGTTGCAATCTCTGATTTGTTGTCACCCTGATCACTATGTGTAATCATAAGCATTGTATTCTTTTTGGGTTGAGGAACAAAACGAAGTTGTGTTTGTGCACTTCTTGCAGATGTTGAAGATATCTCGTAGGCGATTTGGTCTTTTTTTATAAACCATTTCAGGTCATATTTCAAACCGTTTGCCGTTTCTTGAGTCATTTCAATTATCCCCTCAAAATCTTGAGCAGTAGCTCCCACATAGACACACATTGCTATAATATATACAAAAATTGACTTCAGCATAAGATAAGATCTTTTTATAAAAAGATGATAGGTGTTGAGTTATTTAATAAACTTACTTAGAACTAGCTTCACAAAGAATCTGCCAATTCTACTAAATACCTGTAACAGATTTGTAATTAATTACCAATTTGGCCTTTTATATTAGACGTTTGATAATTACCATTCGTTAATCCAATCAATACATTTCCATTGCGTTTGACTGCAAAACCAGCCTCTCCTCCCGCTGGGAAGACTGTTAGAGGAGGGTCAGGAAAATCTTGATTAAAGATAGTTCCGATAAATGGTACAGAGACTTTAAGATTTACAAAAAGAAAACCCATAGCGCCAGGTAAACCATATCCACCACCATCGCCACCATAAGCATTAGGCGTAATATCAACTGTTGCAGGGCCTAATGGTATAGATATAGGTACATTTAGTAAACCTCCTACTCCATTAGCAGCACCAGCTCCTGTAGTTGCATCAGTTCCTGGCTCGTACAAAATACCAATAGCGACATTGCCACCCAAGCCACCTTGAGCACCACCACCACCACCAGCACCTACACCAAGGTTACCAACAATAGGTACACTAACTTCGAAACCAACAGAACCACCACCACCACCGCCACCAAAGATGCGACCGTTGTTGATGATATGAGTATGTACTGTAAGATTGATTGCATGCGTTCCATCTCCACCTTCTCCAGATTGTCCTTGCAACCCAGCACCAGCTCCACCATTACCACCTTTTCCTAACATGTCTCCACCGTTCAGAATACCTACTCTAGACTGTGAGTGTAGGTTACCAGTATTGAACACAGGAGAAATACTATCATTGCTCATTTGTACTCCAGGAGCAATTCTTGCCACAACACAAATAGGTTGGTTAGTTGGTAAGTTGTTAGCTACTTGTAAGTTATAATTTAGTTGAGGAGTATTAATATCTACTTCTATACATGGTTCTACAGTTACTACAAATGCTTGATTGTAAGTAGAACTTCCGCAAATAGCTTGTACCACTACAGGGTATGTACCTGGTGGCGTAAAAATATCTGCTGTTACTGTCAAGGTTAGGGTATCTGTTCCATTTACTGTCAACTTATTTAAAGATGCTGTCAAACCAGAAGGTAGAGTTGGTAAAACTAATACAGTAACAGGTTGAGTCCCGTTTATTTGATTAATAAATAATCTTGTAGAATCATCATTAGATACAATTCTATCAATAGTTCCTGTTTGTTTTTCTACTCCAAACTCTAGGATACACTCATCACAAGTCTTTTGCCAAGCATTCATCCAACATTCTCCAGTATAATACTGCAGTACGCTATCCTCATTGTTGTACACGATTAAGCCTGCTTTAGGAGCATAGATGCTATCTCGTTGTTGAGTAGTCATGCGAGGAGGTAAGAATCCTTTATCGGTGGACTCTAGGTGCAATATAGCACAGGTATCAGGCTGCATAATATTAATACCTACTTGGGCTTCTCCCATAGTAGTTCCAATTATTAATATTGCCAATACCCAAAAGTATCTACTAATTTTTGACATTTAAGTTGTTTTTTATCAATATTGTCACTTGCTTGTTAATAGCGCTAAAAATATTAACTTTTATCTGAAATAAGAAACTTAATCTTGAATTTATGAGCAACTGGTCGGATATACTTACACATTTGGGCGAATCTAGGGATAATTATTTTGGAGCAATTGCTCCTCCTATCATACAATCTTCCAATTTTGCCTTTGATACTGTCTCTAATTTCAGACAAGCATTCAAAAATGAATTGGGCAGCAACCTATATACAAGGGGCAATAATCCAACAGTGGATATTCTAAGAAAAAAATTAGCCGCATTAGAGAAAACAGAAGATGCTTTAGTCTTTTCGAGTGGAAGTGCAGCCATAGCAGCAGCAATTATTGGCAATGTAAAAACTGGGGACCATATTATATGTGTTCAAAAGCCTTATGGTTGGACATTTAAACTGATTTCTAAGTTTCTTGTTCGTTTTGGGGTTAGCTATACCTTTATAGATGGTACTGATATTAGTAATATAGAGGAAGCCATACAGCCTAATACAACTGTTTTGATGCTCGAAAGTCCTAATTCCTTGACATTTGAACTACAAGACCTAAAAGCTTGCGCTCAACTTGCTAAAAGACATAATATTGTTAGTATAATTGACAATAGTTATTGCAGTCCTCTCTATCAAAATCCCGTTGACTTTGGTATCGACATTGTAGTACACTCTGGCTCTAAGTACCTAAATGGACATAGTGATGTTATTTTTGGAGCGCTTTGTGGCAGCACATCCATGATTCAGAAAATTTTCCACTCTGAATACATGACTTTAGGAGCTATTATATCACCCAATGATGCATCTTTAGTAATTCGGGGGCTACGTACATTGCCCTTACGCCTAGAGCGTAGTCAAGAAACTACCCTAAAGCTAGTTGACTATTTTGAACAGCACCCTAAGGTAGATTATGTGCTTTATCCTTGGGCCAAAAGTTTTCCGCAATATGAGCTTGGTCAAGAGCAAATGCGAGGGGCTGGCGGTCTGTTTTCTGTTAACTTCAAGGCAGATAGCATTGAGCAAATGGAACGTTATTCAGATGCTTTAGCAGATATTTTCTTGATGGCAGTATCTTGGGGCGGTTATGAATCTTTACAGATCCCAACTTGTGTGTTTTATAACCTTCATCCTGATGAAACGCCTCCTCTCCCATTTACTTTTGTTCGATATTATATAGGTTTAGAAGATGCCGATTTTTTGATTGATCGAATTGACAAAGCACTCAAACTACTCTAACTCTTATGTTACTAGATGACAATGAAGCTCGATTAGCACAAGGAGAACGCTTGGCTGATGAATACCTCCAAAAATCAAAACCTTGGATTTTAAGTTTTGGAATTATTTTGTTAATTTTTATGCTCGGCTTTTGGTTTTACTGGATTTGGTATGCAATTAAGCTGAACATGACACTTCCGCCTAAAAACGAGAATGATGAAAATTTAATATTCACATTAATAATTCTAATTATCTTCAGTTTATCTAACATTCGTTTTTTGTTCCATTATCGTTATATCAATAATTATCTTCAAACAAAAGAACCAGCAGCATTTAAATTATTTTTAAAAAAACAATTTAAAATTTGGAAAACTTTGGGTTGAAGTCTCTTATGGATAGGTTTTATTTCAATCTTTGGAGTTATTGACATAGTTAATGAAATCAATCCTCAAACAGAAATTCCTTTGAGTCCAGACACCAATATTGTAGTTACTAGTGGTGATACTAGCCGCTTTCCTGCTAACTAGCATTCCTTTTCTACTTTTTTTAAGAAAAGATAAAAATATGTTCATTCCTTTCTGTTTATTCCAAAATAAAACTATATTAATCTAAGAAAGATACCCTCCCTATAAATATATAAGTTTATCAAGCAATTAACATCCCTGACCTAGATTATTACAACACTAAAATTGGTCCGCTATGAAACGACTTTTACTCCAAATCTTAGGATTTTGCACAGTTTTACTTTTCCCTATATTAAGCTATGGGCAAACTGTTCGAGGGCTTGTCATTGATAAATCTTCTAATGCACCTATAATGAATGCAACATTAGAAGTTCTTAACCTAAGTAATAGAATTGCTACCTACTCTGATGATGTAGGCTCTTTTGCGTTAGAAGGCATACCTCTTGGTCGACAAAGAATATTGGTTATAGCTGAAGGCTATGAGGACTTGGTACTGTCTAATATTGTTGTTGCTGCAGGTAAGGATATAACAGTTAACGCTGAGTTGACTGAAGTCATTAAAGAAACTAGCAAAAAAGTTACACCAAAAAAAGAAATAAATACCATAGCTATACTACGAAATGACCGTATGCAAACAGTGAATCAGATGGCCACAATTGGGACTCGATCATTTACACTTGAGGAGGTAAATAGATATGCTGGTTGCTTAAATGATCCTGCCCGTATTGCTTCCAATTTTGCAGGAATGGCCAATACTGATGACGCTCAAAACTTTGTATCCTCTAGAGGAAATACACCTTTTGGCAATACTTGGTATATAGAAGGTGTACAAATGAATAACCCTAATCACTTTGCTACTTTAGGAAACACAGGGTCCGCCTTGCCTATTTTGAATACCAATGCTTTAGGGAATTCAGATTTTCTTACAGGTGCTTTTCCTGCAGAGTATAGTGGTGCATTCTCAGGGATTTTTGATATTCACTTGCGCAATGGTAATGATCAAAAATACCAATTTAATGTACAGTTTAGTATTTTTGGAGCGGCTCTAGTAGCTGAAGGGCCATTCAAAAAAGGGCGCTCTTCTTTCTTGATTACTTATCGCTATTCTGTTTTTGGCCTTTTCAAACTTATAGGACTTGATTTGATTACAGGCTCTATCCCTAAATATCAAGATTTTAGCATGAAGCTAAATTTCAAGACAAGTAAGGCTGGAACCTTTTCTTTGTTTGGAATAGGAGGCTTATCTAATATTGGTTTACTAAATGAAGAAATTGCTGATGATGACCCTTTTGCAGAGCGTAATATAAACCTCTATGTCACAGCTCATCAAGGTATGCTGGGGCTAAAACATAAAAAATTCTTGAGTGGTCGCACTTTTATTCAAACAACATTACATGACACTTATGTTTTCTATGAATCGCATAGAGATTCTATAAAAACAAATGGAAGTCTAGATCCTTACTATGGTGTTCATGAGATTCGCCATATTCCCGGAATATCTTCTTTTATTAACTCTAAGCTTAGTTCTAAGCTATTGTTTCGTTCGGGTATCAAGGGCTCTTTATACATGTTAGATATTTTAGACCAATATCTAGATCGAGAAAAGATCGAATATGAATCTGATGACTATGTTATAGATGCTCATGCCTTTGCAGAAATGCAATATAAATTCAACTCAAAACTAGCCTTAAGTTTAGGGGTTTCAGGGCACTATATGCACCTCAACAAAAACACTTATGGTATAGAACCTCGATTTGCTCTAAATTGGCAAGTGCACCCTAGGCATAAGTTAAGCTTGGGCTACGGCTGGCATAGCAAGCGTGTTCCTATGATTATGCAGTTTTATAAAGAGCTAAAGCCAAACGGAGAGTACAACAGTTCTAATCGAGATTTGGGTTTTGTGCGAAGTCATCATGGAGAGCTTGCTTATGAGTGGCAATTGGGCAAAGATTGGCGTGCTAAATCCGATATTTATGCTCATTACCTAACCAATATTCCTATAGAACAAACTTCAAGCTCTTTCTCTCTTATCAATTATGGTACATTTACTTTATATCCTAAAGTAACTAATCTCAAAAGTGAAGGTGTTGGTTTAAACTATGGCCTAGATCTTACTGTAGAAAAATTCTTTAGTAAAGGATATTATGGAGGTTTTACGGGAAGTGTGTTTAGCTCAAAGTATCAAGGCAGTGATGGTATTTGGCGCAGCACCTCACATGATATACTATACACCGTACAGCTAGTTGCAGGTAAGGAGTTTAAAATTGGTAAACAAAAACGGAATGCAATTACACTTGACTTGCGTGTTCGACATCACCCAGGTAGACGTTATATTCCTATAATGGAAGCTGAATCTATCTTAGCCAACACAGAAGTACTTGATTATGACAATGCTTACACTGCCCAACTCAAACCTTACTTTCGCTTAGACTTTAAGGTTGGTGCTCGCGTGAATGGGCCTAAAGGGAAAATATCACACTATTTCTTTGTAGATGCGGTGAATCCAATTATGATGAAAAATGAACTAGAAAAGGTATACAATCCAGATCAAGATGCTATTGTAACTAAATATCAAATGGGTATTACTCCTATGGTCTTTTATCAATTGCAATTCTAAAACAAGCATGAATTATAATTATTCCATTATTCCTCCCAAAGGATGGTTTTGGGACTTATCTTGTGAAGATGATTATATGACTGTAGAGCTTACTAAAAATGGTTTGCAATATATCGGCACAGATTGGACTTCCTTATCTGGAGGCGAATATTCAGGAGGTTTTCAAACTTATGAGAAATTCATAGAAATTGGAGGCATTCAGAGAATGCCCAAAGATATTCAAGAGGAAATTTTAAGCTATATCCAAAAACATCGTGGCACAAATGGGAGTTCACTTCGATTGGTGTTAGACAACCAAGCAGACAATGTTGTATTGCAACAAGCTTTTGTCAACATGAATGATAAACCACTCCTTATATCTAATAACTTGGATATAAAAACTAAAGAAGAGCAATCAATTTATGAAGGTAGCATCTCAAAGGAGGAGCACCAACTCAGTTTTCTTTTTGTGGCAAAAACACCCTCAGGAATGCAAAAAATTAATGGAGAATTTCCTATTATTCCAGAACCTAACAAAACCTTAAGTATAACATTGGTTTTAGAGGAGAAAAATAATAATGTATCTCTTAACTTACAGCAACAATTTATATAAGTGCTCATGCGTACTCTGTTATATTTCTTTTTACTCTTTTTTGCAAAAGAAACTCTTGCTCAATTCCCTATAATCAACCCAGAAATAACTGAACAAGTAAAAAAAAATCTTAGAAAAGGCATTGACACCTCTCAACATGGAGAGCTAACTTTGGCTAGTTTCAATATCCGAAACTTAGGTAATACGCAACGTTCTCTAAAAGATTTTGAAACAATTGTGGGCTTAATTGATGAGGCTGATATTGTTCTATTTCAGGAGGTTGGCTTAGGGCTTTTTGGGAAAAAGGGTGATGATATTCACGATCTAAAACGGCTAGAGGCCATAAAAGGAATATTTCAAGCCTATTTGGGATCAAACTGGAAGGTTATGTTAGCCAATCAAGCTTCAGGCACAGGTAGTGCAAGAGAAAGTGTTATGTTGGCTCATCGTGTACAATGTAAAGGTTTTAGGATCACATCTACAGAATGGCTCGAGTATGTAGATATAAGTATAGAACGGGACATGGCGCTATTTCGTATAACAATAGACAGTACTTATTCCTTGTATTTAGGCTCTGTTCATCTTACCCCAAAAGACCCTATGCGAGGCGCTCAAATGCAAAATATTGCCAACTGGATGCTCGAAAATCAAGAACGTCCTGTTGTTGTTATGGGGGATTTCAACTGGGGCTATCAGCGTAGTTCTGGAGTAGAGAATTATGTAGGCGAAAACTATCTTCGGAGTCTACATCAAAGTGGTAAAATATTCCAACCCTTTTATCATTTATCTTATCTAGGCAAGGCTAAAGAGGGACAACTGCGCACCAATATGGGTTTTCGAAAAGGTGGTTACTTTTATGATCAGTTTTTAACAAGCCCTGCTATAGCCTCAGAAATGGCTGAAGGCGGCATTTTTCTAGAAGATTGTGGCATTTATGCCTATGATCTAAATATGGATATGAAAAAGCGTACAAGATACTGGGAAAAGCGCCATCTAAAGGGCTTAGAAAAATATATAAAAACCGCTAAGCTCCCTAAAGATGAGTTGTATAAAAAGATACTCGAAAGTATCCATCGTCAGTCAGAAGATTTTTCTACCTATATTCTTTCTGACCATAGAGTTATTTGGATGCAGATTCAACTGTTTGAGTAGCCTTTTTAATTACAGTATTCCATTGTTCCATATTTTCATCGAGCCAAGTAAGTCCCTCAACTACTCCTTTATCTAACTCTTCAGCATTGCCATCTTGTACCTCTTGTAAATTGCCCTCTTCATAATAAAAGGAGTGGCTAATAGTTTCTTGTATTGCCGTTTTCCCATCTTCTTCCACCTCTTCTAGCTTAACAATGTCAACCAACAAGAGCTTTTGGTTGTAGGCTATAAACCGTTTATTGCCCATTGGAGCACCATCAAAATACTCGGCAAGCACCTCTGTCACTGTTCCCCCCTCTAGAGTTGTCTGAAAAATAGTCAAACTCCCCATTTCTATATCCCTTCCACAAAAAGTATGCAAAGGTTGTTCTTCCAACCATTTAGCTTCAGATTTATCTAGCTTAGCTAATTCAGTTCTTAGTTTTGCTCCTAACTTCACTATATCAGAAACGGCTGGTCTGGGGTCAACTTGTTTGTTGGGATCAACTACTTCTCTAGAATTTGAACTGGTGTCCGCTACTGTCTCTGTAGAATTTGTAGAATTTGAGCTGCTAGGATTGCAAGCTAATAAACCAAAGCAAGCTATGAATAGTACAATTAAAGTATAAGTTTTCATTGAATTTTGGATTGAATATATTGAAGTTGTTCAAAAAAATAGATAACAAAAGCTTTATTGGCAAAAAAAATGATAAAAAAAATTTAATATGCTTTTTTCATATTTATTCAATCAAATATAGATTTATATTAAAAAAAATCAAAAAAAACTTGAATTATACAATTTGAACATAAATCGTTTTAGGCTGATTTATAACTGATTGTGACTTTTCCAATTTATTTGCGTATTTTTAGTGTAATGTTTATTCAATTAATTTTTTCACAAAAGTAAAATCATGAAACAATTTTACATGGTAGCTTTTGAACTACCATCAGCTTGGTCTAGTCAGTACCAGGATAGCGCAGATGCTCAACGAGCTCTTATCAAAACTTGGCTAAAAGAAGGCGTTATTAGTAGTTATTCTATGTCGCTAAACCGTTCGAAACTTTGGTTAGTTGTACAAGCTCTTTCTGAGTTTGATGTAATGAGCCTAATTGCTGAACTCCCTTTAAGCAATTATATGGTTCCTTCTATAGCACCATTGATGGCACATAGTACTGAGCCTATTTACCACACTGCATCGCTGAACTAAATCACCCTCACCCCAGTTTCCCTACCCTTTTTTTTAAGTTTTACCCAATAGTTCCCACACACTATAGTACACACATACTCAAGACTATTTAACACAGATCAATGAATCCTAATAAGGTTTTGTATTTCCATAGCGATAGCTGCGCCGTGGCAGGCTCCGTACGCTCCAAAATAAAAGAACTTCTGGATAGCAAGTATCCTAACTTAGACTTGATAGAAGTCAATACAGCTATTCAACAAGAATTAGCCGCCTCTCACCAAATTTTTATTGTGCCTAGCATATTAGTTTTTTTCGAAGGAAAAGAGTATTTTCGATTTGCACGTCATTTTTCAATGTCAGAGATAGACTCTAAAATTGAGCGTGTCTATAATCTATTATTTTCTTAAATAACTTTTAACAATCTACTTGTTGTGGCCAAAAAAAAGAAAAAACTAAACTTCTATTCTACCGATCCTGATTTTGTTTGGGATGATGATAATGATGTAGAAGAAACACTAAACCCTAATCAGCAGAAACTTCGTGTTCAACTCGATCGCAAACAACGCAAAGGTAAAGACGTAACACTCGTTACAGGTTTTGTAGGTACTGATGATGACCTTAAAGATCTAGGAAAAACACTAAAAAGCAAATGTGGCGTGGGTGGTAGTGCTAAAAATGGCGAAATTATAGTGCAAGGCAATAATGTTCTAAAGGTAGTAGAGCTGCTAAAAGGCTTAGGCTACAGCAACACTAAAAAATCAGGTGGTTAGCATAAAAAAGAAAGATCATCCTCTAAAGAGAATGATCTTCTTAAACTTAAAACACTACAATTGAAACCCAAATTAACCCTTTCCAAACACTCTCATGTTTGGAAATATTTTTTATCATGAGACGATAAATTTTAGATAGTGCCTTGCACTTCCCAATACTACCTCACTATCTATTACAAATATAATCTCTTATGCAACTAGCTTCAAACCAAGAAAAGCTTAAACATTAAAAATCCAAAAAGAAAAACACAGCATAACCAACTCATAATCAAATAAAAAGGCCAAATCTTTTCGAAAAGATTTGGCCTTTTTTATTTTTTATTGAGGAGATCATCAATTGACCTCCGTTATCTTTATTTCGACTCGTTGGTTTCGCTGTCGACCAAGTTTAGACTCATTACTATCAATAGGCTTACGTTTGCCATAACCTTTGTGTGTAATACGTTTGCTAGAGATGCCATGACGCGTCAAGTAAGCCTCTACATTTTTAGCTCTATTTGTAGATAAGTTATCACAATAATCATCTGGAGGCAAGCCATTAGTGTGCCCACCAACTTCAATTGCCACACCAGGGTTTTTCTCTAAGAAAGTATATAATTTCATCAAGACCTTCTCTGCATTACGTGTAATATTAGAAGAATCTGCTGGAAAATATAGGTTTTCTAGACGATAGGTCTGTCCTACTTTTATATCCTCTTTCTTAATTTTATCTGGGTCAAAATTCCCTTTATCTTCTAGATTCTCGTTGTTGGCTGTTGTATTATTATTATCTGTATTATTAGGGTCCGTTTCTGGGTCTGGATCTTTTGTAGCCAAAGGATCATCAATTGTATTATCTCCAGGACTTTTATTTATCTTTTTAGGATCATTACTAGCCAAAGGATCTGTGTCTAATGGGATATTACAAGACGAAATTTCAGAAGCATTATCAATTAAGATATTACCATTATAAAAAAACAAAGTAGGTGTCTTGTAATAAGCCTCTATAATAATAAATGAATAGTTATTATCCTTAGGATTAAACTTCATGTTGTATCCCTTCCAATAGGTATTATCTACAATATCGGTCTGATCTAACAACTCTGCACGATCACAATAGCTATTACCAGCCCAAACTCGAATAGTAACTCCTCGTTCAAAGTTAGTCAACTTATTTTGGTCTCTTTTAGTTGGGCTAATATAAGAACCTGATTTGCACAGCTGCAAAGAGAAGTTATAACATCCTCCTTTTTTCAAAGGTTTAGAAAGGCGCTGCCCTACAGCTTCCCATGTTTTATTGTCGCGCGTAACCAATCCTAAATAGGTTGACCCATCTTGTGCTGTTTTAGTTACATTAAACCCACCATAAGGTTGAACATCTGGAGGTGTTTCTCCAGCTTGGCCACAATCCTCCCATCCAGATGGGCTGCGTCCTGCTCTAGGCATATCCTCAAAAGATGGATTTTCTAGGTATATAATTTCTGTTTTTGTTGTTTGTCCTTGCGCCCAAAACGCTGAACAGGCCAAAAAGAGAAGTAATAAAATTTGTTTGCTCATATTATAATTTGTGTTGCCATTGGGGTTAAACGAAAAATCAGTTCAAATATACAAAGTGTAATTTTTAAAAAATCTAAAACTCGATAAATTTGGTTATACTATCTACCAACCATCAAAAAACATGCTCAAAAAAGTTCGATCTTCCCCTTAAATACCTGTTGAGCCTTTCCACATAACCAAATATCTTCAAAGGAGGTATTCGTATTAGGTTTAAATTTGACAATCAAATTACCTCCTTTTGCTTTTATATTTATCTTAGTCTGTTTCTTTTTTCTCAAATAATGTGTCAGTGCCGCAGCTGTTACACCTGTTCCACAAGACAATGTCTCATTCTCTACTCCTCGTTCATAAGTTGCCACCTCTATTGAGTCATCACTCTGATCTACTACAAAATTCACATTAGTTCCTTCCTCTCTAAACCTCTCATTATATCGGACGTTTCGCCCTTCCTCTACTATATTTATATCATCCAAATCCTCAACATACTGTATATAATGTGGTGATCCAGTATTCAAATAATAAAAATCAGGTTGCACTTCTACATCACCTACATTTCCCATTTTCAACTCTACATAATCTGGAGACGTTAGAACAGCATCGTGGTCACCATCTATAGCCAAAAAATGTGCCTGCTCCCCTATTGCCCCCAAAAAATATGCAAAAGCAACTATACATCTTCCTCCATTACCACACATACTACTTGTATTTCCATCGGAGTTGAAGTAAATCATTTCGAAATCATAGCCATCTTTTTGCTGCAAGAGCATCAATCCATCTGCACCAATCCCAAACTTTCGATCACATAGTTTTGCTATAGTGCCAGAATCTGTTTGCTTAAACGATTCATCTCTGTTATCAATCAAGATAAAGTCATTTCCAGTTCCTTGATATTTATAAAAAGTATATTCCATTTTGGCTTATAAATTCACCTTGTTATATAAGTAAAGATTCTAATTTTGGGCCTTTCTGCTAGTAGGATAGTTACTTTAACGTATCTTTAACAACAGGTTTATTCATGTGTGGACTATTTTTTTGGATCTGTTCAGAGGGGCGATGCATCAGTTGCTCCTCAAAATCAATTTTGCCACTAACCTTCCCATATATGGCTAATCCACCTACCAACAACAATCCGAATAGGGAGATAAATGAAAACTTCCATCCCCAAATATTACCCATATACTCATCTCTATTAGGTCCAAAAATCTCGTCTAGAGCTTTCTCTTTCCGCTCTTTTTTGCTAATTTTATTTTGCTCTTCTTGAGACTTCTTCTTGTTCATACCTAACCAAAGTTTAGTTTTTTCGTATAAGGAATACAATTATGCATGCAATAGCCTGTTAAGGTTAAAGTGCCTTTTATTTTGCAAAGTTATGAACATAACTATTGAATATAAAGTTTAAGTAGAAAAAATACACATATTATGAAAAATATTCTTGGAGCTATCCTTATTTCTATTCTTAGTTCGGCAATCACCTTAGCAGGGTACAAATATTATATCGATCAACAGGTCTCTCCTGTCAAAGATGTAGTTATAAAAGACCGTTCTCAAGCAAGACAAGTAGCCAACCCACATAATCAGAGTCCTTATGACATTCCTAATGTTACCAACATTACCAATGTTTCCGATTTCACGCAAGCAGCCAATGTTGCTCGACCAGCAGTAGTACACATACAAGGAGGGACAGGTAGTCGCTACGAGGATATGCTTGGAGGAACATCTTCTGGGTCTGGAGTTATTGTAAGCCTAGAAGGCTATATAGTAACCAACAACCATGTTATAGACAATGCTACCGAAATAAAAGTTACCTTGAATGACAAGCGCAAATTCACAGCAAAAGTAGTAGGTACAGATCCATCTACAGACTTAGCTGTTATTAAGATAAAGAGTAAAGAACTTAAAGATCAAGAAATTCCTGTGCTAGAGTTTGGCAATTCTGAAGAAGTGCAAGTTGGCGAATGGGTGCTAGCAGTAGGAAACCCCTTCAACCTTACCTCTACAGTCACGGCAGGAATAGTTAGTGCCAAAGGTAGAAATATAGATATCTTGGAAGATAACTACTCTATAGAATCCTTTATTCAAACAGATGCAGCTGTTAATCCAGGAAATAGTGGAGGTGCTTTAATTGATCCAGAAGGCAAATTAGTAGGTATCAATACAGCCATTATTACACGTTCTGGACGCTACGAAGGTTATTCTTTTGCAATACCATCCAACCTAGTTAGAAAGGTCATGAAAGATCTTATCGAATTTGGTGAAGTACAACGTGGATTCTTAGGTGTAACTATTGAAGATATCTCTAGTGAAGTTGCTAAAAAATACGATTTAGGTACGTTAGATGGTATATATGTAAAACAAGTAAACGAAGGTAGCGCTGCCGAAGATGGTGGTCTAGAAGAAGGTGATGTAATCACACATGTCAACGATGTTAAAGTTAAAACGTCTCCTGAGTTGCAAGAACAAATTGCTCTATTCCGCCCAGGTAATAAGATTTCTGTAGATTTCATTCGTGATGGACAAACTAAAACAACTGAAATTACTTTAAAAAACAGATCAAACACAACTGATCTTGGTGAGAAACGCAAACAAAAATCATTCAACACCAAAGATGCGGTGCTTGCTGATATGGGAATTGATGCCAGAAAATTAACTGAAAAGGAAATTAAGAAATTCAAAACGCAAGGTATTCTTATTACTAAAATCAAGAAAGGTAGTCTTATAGATGATACCAATATGGAAAAAGAATTTATTATCACAGCCATCAATAGCACAAAGGTAGAAAATGTAGAAGAGATGATTACGGCTATCTATGAAGCTAAAGGAGAAGTGGTATTAGACGGCTTTTATGAGGAATATCCTGGCGAATACAGCTATATTTTTGATAAAGAGTAATATTTTAATAAATAAAACTCTATTTTTATAGTGCATTGCCACTGTAATTAGAAATCCATTGCTCTTTTATGGACTATACTAGGGCAATGGATTTTTTTATTCACAGATAACTACAAACAGACTATGCTTACTAACAATCTTTCTCGTTGTCTACTTTTAAGCACTCTACTTTTAGTTATGCTCTTCTTTGCCGCCTGCGAAACCGAAACAGGAACTACTTATATCCAAAACGTAGATAATCGTACAGACAAATCAATAACTATTCTTTTTCTTCCTGGATTTAACAATACAGCCTCCTTGTATGGCGATACTGTTGTTATTCCTCCCTTCCAAGTCAAGGAAATTCTTTTATATTTTGATAAAGAAAGTAACACACCTATTAAACAATTTTGTGGTGTGTATGATGGAGATCCTATCAAAATAGAAATTGAAGGAGGAGGAACCTTAACAAAAGATCTAACCAAGGATGAAGATTGGGAATATGTTGGTGATATTAATGAGCAAGTTTGTACATTTGTAATAGAAGAAAACCATATTCAACAGTAATTTTAGCTCACCCTTGCTTACATGAAAAAAATAATAGGCATTCCTGTAGTACTCTACATCCTATTTGCACTTATTTATGAATACAACAAAGGCCCTGAAGAGCCTAAAAGCACCTATGTTCAAGAGCTCAATGCTCAATATTACATAAAAGAATATAGTCTTGCCCGAAAAAATGCCGCTGTCCAAGAAATGTTTCGCACAGGAGTACCCGCTAGTATTACCTTAGCTCAAGCTATATTAGAATCTAAATATGGCCAAAGTGAACTGGCCACCAAAGCCAATAATCATTTTGGTATAAAATGTGGCAAATCGTGGATTGGAGATCGATACTGCATTCATTCTAACGAATGGGACTCTAAAAAAAATGGTATGGTCAAGCGATTGGGCTGTTTCCGCTCATACAATTCACTCAACGAAAGCTTCAAAGATCATTCTGATTTTTTAAGAGCTAGTGATCGTTATGCCCCCCTTTTTGAGTTTAGTACCACTAACTACAAATCATGGGCTGAAGGCCTTCAAAAAGCAGGTTATGCTACAGACCCTAAATATGCCAAAAAATTAATATCTTTAATAGAACGCTATGAGCTTAATCAATATGATGTAGCTCTCCTTGAGCAAGACCATCAACTTGTTAACTAATATTATCGCTTTCTCATGCAAAAAAAAGGAATAACTATTGGCGGCTACGGAATGCCTGGATGTGGTAAAACATCTGTGACTAAAGCTATTGGACAAATCTTAGGTGCTGAAACTTTTCAAGAACCAGAAGAAGAATATTGGCCTTGGGCAGTGACTGAACGACATATTTCTGGACAATTCTCCTCTATTATGTGGTTTAGAGCTATGCGTGCAGCTATTTTGTACAAGGCCAAGCATATTGCAGACCAAGGTGGCATTGGTATCATAGATTCCTATTATGACAAACTGTTTATACATCTTATGGATGAACCTGGTTTTGAATGGCTGATCAAGAAAGATGAACCTTACTACGATATTGTCAAGCAGATTGCAATAAGAGACTACGAACTACTCCCCGACTTGGATTATCTAATCTACTTTGAATTGGATAAAGAAATTTGGTTGCGCAACCTCGAAAAACGAAATCGCAAGACCTTAGACAGTGAAGCAGCCTTTTTAGAAACCTTCAAGACACAACCACTCTACCGAAAAGCTGCCGAAACCTATTGTGCCCAAAACAACTGCCAACTCATTGTACAAAAACAAGCCTATGGCATGAGTAGTCCAGAAACTACAGCACAAGAACTTATTATTAAAATGGGATTAGGAAATTAATTTTTTTTAATATTTTTTTTCAACACACAACAAGCTAAAAATCAGCTTAAAAAGTACTCCACAACTCTGTCTCTAAAAAATACTTTTAGTTTTTTTTAGGAGCAAACTTGCATCCTTCAATAATTCGCCATATATTTGTGTCACAATAACGCAGAGTGGAGCAGTGGTAGCTCGTCGGGCTCATAACCCGAAGGTCGTCAGTTCGAGTCTGGCCTCTGCAACAAAGTAAAAGATCATTGAATTAATTCAATGATCTTTTTTTATGCACCTACCCTCCTACAATACAAAACAGAGCTTTGGGTAAGTGCCCCAAAACTCTGTTTTATTATAAATAAACTAATTCTTAATAGTCACTCTCCTATTGCTTCACAACTACACGATGTTGCATTTTATCATCCATATGCAAAGTCACTACATAAGTTCCTGCTGCTAATGAACTCAAGTCGACAATAGAGCGCTGCAAACCAGGTGTTACCTCCCCCATATCCTTTGCCAACAATTTTCGTCCAACCATATCAGATACCATCAACTGAATATTAGTAGGCTCATCCAGAGTATATTGAATACTCAACTCCTCTTTGAATGGATTTGGATAAACTCCCAACAATACAGACTCTGTAATATCTTGAGTCATCTCTACTGGCAAGATGGGACAAAACCTAGGGTCTAAGGGAGCAGGAACACCAATCTGATGAGGATGTGCGATAGACGCTGCTATAGACTGCGACAGCTCATTTGCATTATTATTGGTGTACCAAGAAGTTTCCCAATTTTCTACTGTACTTGGATTCGAAATAGTGCCTACAAAATAAAAATCGGCTTGCGTTCTCGTTTTATTCACATCCAAAATATAATAACCATGATTCGTCAAATCAATATACTTCATATGTGGGTTTGCAGTTTGAATAAGCCCTACACCTATAGGTAAGGGCGAACTCTGTGTAGTCACACTATTCACCACAAACTCAACTCCTGCCTTATTGTTACCATCTTCCAAGTTGTTGGCCCAAGCAGTATGAATATCTCCTGTCAAGACCACCATATTATCTATATTATTGGTAGAAAGAGAATCATAAAGCTTCTGGCGCTCTGCTCTATATCCATCCCACTGGTCATTATTAACATAAATAGGATTACCAAAAGGTAAAATATTAGCATCTAAAGTAGCCATCATTACCTGCTGCCCAACGATTTGCCATTGAGCAGTAGAAGTGTCCATTCCCGTTGTCAGCCAATCCATCTGAGCATTTCCCAATATAGTATGGTTAGGATCTGTAGCATTAGCAAAATCAGGCTCATCACGCTCCTGCAAGCGAGTATCCAACATGTGTAACTCTAGCAAATCACCAAATCTAAATCGTCTATAGATACGCTGTGTATCTACAGCAGGGTCTGGCATGCGTAGTGGCATCCACTCAAAATAAGCTTGCACAGCCCAGCCCTTTCGGTCTATCCAATTGCCCTCTGTACCAGGAGTATGGTTTTCTGCACCATCAGTATAAGAATTGTTAGCTGTTTCGTGGTCATCCCACACGCAAATAAAAGGATACTGCTGATGTACACGCATCAAATCCTGATCTAACTTATAGTGCGAATGACGCATACGATAATCACTCAAAGTAGTGATCTCTGTAGTAGGCTGAATAGAACGAGCATTACCCAAGCCCCCAGTTCCATATTCATAATAATAATCTCCTAAATGAATAACCGCTGACAAATCATTACGAGCTGTTATTCTGTTATAAGCATTAAAATAACCTCCGGCATAGTTAGAACAGGAAACTACTGCAAAACGTAAACTATCCACATCTCCTTTAGGGGCGGTCTTAGTACGTCCACGTACCGATAACATCCCATCAGCTTCAAACTCATAATAATAAAAAGTATTGGGCTGTAAATTCATTACATCCACCTTTACAGTATAATCTTTAGTTGCATCAGTCACTACTATTCCTGAATCAATAGCATTTACCATTCCTGTATCTGTAGCTACTCGCCATTTTACAGACTCTGTAGGGTCTGTAGTTGTCACACGAGTCCAAATAATAACTCGATCCTGCAAAGGATCACCAGAAGCTACTCCATGATAAAAAGGAGCCAAGCTTGCACGTGCAAAAGAACGTTCAGGAGCATGAGGATCTGCCCCTTGGGCAAACACCCCCATAGAGATCAGCATAAAGCAAATAAGTAAACTAAACTGTTTCATTGGTATTATGATTAATGGTGATAAACAAAAAAATCAATGCTTTTATATATTTCCCTATGAAAATACAAAAAGCATTGATCTTAAGATCTAAAATGATCTATGAACTTTAGAAAAAGTCCTATGTATTAATAACTTATTATTGTTTAACGACTACTCTATTTTGCAACTTATCATTCATGTGCAAAGTCACTACATAAGTTCCCGCTGCTAATGAACTCAAATCAACGATTGAACGCTGTAATCCCGCATCTATCTCTCCCAAATCTTTGGTCAACAAACGACGTCCCATCATATCCGAAACACTCAATTGAATATCTGTAGCTTTATCTATTGAATATTGAATACTCAATTCCTCTTTGAAAGGATTAGGGTAAACACCCAACAATACAGATTCTGTAGCATCTTGAGTAACCTCTACTGGCAAGATTGGGCAGAATCTAGGATCTAATGGCGCAGGAACACCAATTTGATGAGGATGTGCGATAGAAGCACCAGCCGATGAGGTCAAATGATTCGCATTATTAAGAGTTTGCCAAGAAGTAGCCCATGATTCTGTAGTGCTAGGATTATCAATAGTTCCTATAAAATAGTAGTCTGCTTGTGCTCTAGTCTTGTTTATGTCCAAAATGTAATAACCATGATTGGTCAAATCAACATATTTCATGTGAGAATTCAAAGACTGTATAACACCAGCTCCTATTGGTAGAGGAAAGCCTGGAGAAGTTACACTATTCACAACAAACTCAACTCCTATATCTGTACTCCCATCTTCCAAATCATTGGCCCAAGCTGTATGAATATCTCCTGTCAGGACAACCATATTATTAATGTTATTGGTTGTAACAGAATCATATAATTTGTCACGCTCTGCCTGATAACCATCCCACTGATCGCTATTGGCATATTGTTGTCCAAAAGGTAAAGGGTTAATATCTAATGGAGCCATCATTACTTGCTGGCCAAGTATTTGCCACTGAGCAGTAGAAGTATCCATCCCTGTTGTCAACCAATCCATTTGCGCATTTCCGAGCAATTTATGATTAGGGTCTGTAGCATTAGCAAAATCAGGCTCATCACGCTCTTGCAAGCGAGTATCCAACATGTGCAACTCCACTAAATCGCCAAAACGCAATCTTCTATAAATACGTTGTGTATCTACAGCAGGGTCTGGCATACGTAGTGGCATCCACTCATAATAAGCTTTCACAGCCCAACCTTTACGATCTATCCAGTTTCCTTCTGTACCTGGAGTATGGTTATCCGCACCTGTTGTATAAGAATCATTGGCTGTTTCATGATCATCCCATACACAGATAAATGGGTATTGCTGATGTACACGCATCAAATCTTGATCTAACTTATAATGAGAATGACGCATACGATAATCACTTAATGTAGTGATCTCGTTGGCTGGCATTGGTGTACGAGCATTTCCATAACTTCCATTAGCATACTCATAGTAATAATCACCTAAGTGAATAACTGCAGAAATATCGTTGCGAGAAGTAATACGATTGTATGCATTAAAATAACCATGATCATAACTAGAGCACGAAACTATTGCAAAACGCAAACTATCTACATCACCTTTAGGAGCTGTTTTGGTGCGTCCTCTTATAGACAACAATCCATCCGATTCAAACTCATAATAGTAAAAAGTATTAGCTTGTAAGCCTGTAACATCAACCTTTACGGTATAATCTTTAGCTGCATTGGTCACTACTATTCCTGAATCAATCATATTTGTCATAGCTGTGTCCGTAGCCACTCGCCATTTTACAGATTCAGAAGGGTCTGTAGTAGTTACACGTGTCCAAATAATAACTCGATCATCCATAGGATCGCCAGAAGCAACCCCATGATAAAAAGGAGCCAAACTTGCACGTGCAAAAGAACGTTCAGGAGCATGAGGGTCTTGTGCCTTTAGCATTGAAATAGACAACAAGAAAAGTAAGATTAGATAGATCTGCTTCATAAGTAAATCTGCAAATTTGAAGGTTTAAAATATGTTTTAAATTCAGCGCAAAATACTAAATTTTAAGCACTTTTTTACCCTCAATATTAATTTAACTTTAAAGGAAGACCTCTTTAGGAGTTTTTTTGACAAAAAAAGAGTATACATCCTCTATGTTTTAAGCTTTTATATAGATCCTATACACTCACTGGCATTGATCTGTTAAATCTTGTATATTTGCAATGATGCTAATTTATTCAGTCGATAATTAAGAGCCCCTTTACTAATCAACTTTCAACATTTGGGGCGATGGCTCTAAAATTATTAAAAATGATTTTAGATGCGTTTGTCCTATGCGACAACCCAGATCTCTATAATTCTCAAATCTTTGATTATTGGAAAACTAAATATGACTCTTCTTGGCAAAAAGAAATAAGAACGGATATTTATGGATATGTTCTCATACAAGAAAAATAACAAAAAAAGAGTATACAGCTATACAAAGCCATATACTCTTTAATATATTGTTTTTGTGCCTAGCACAAAGATCATTTCTTAGAACTGCTCAGTTCCAGCAAAGTGAAATTCACTTTCGATAGTTGCATTCTCATCAGAATCTGAACCATGTACTGCATTTTCTCCAATTGAAGTAGCATACTTAGCACGGATAGTACCTTCAGCTGCATCAGCAGGGTTAGTAGCACCGATCAATGTACGGAAATCAGCAACAGCATTATCTTTTTCTAAGATAGCTGCAATGATAGGACCTGAAGACATGAACTCAACTAACTCTCCATAAAAAGGACGCTCCTTGTGTACAGCATAAAACTGTCCAGCAGCAGCGATAGTCAATTGCGTTTTTTTCATTGCTACAATACGAAAACCAGCAGCTTGAATTTGTGCTAAAATTGCTCCAGAGTGACCATTCTTAACAGCCGTTGGCTTAATCATCGTAAATGTTCTATTCGTAGCCATTTTTATTTCTATTTGAATGTTAATTAATCAATTTTGTTCTAAAATTTAGCGCAAAGCTAAACAAAGTCCGCAATAATCAAAAATCAATTAACTATTAATAATAAGGTCATTAAAAAAACTATCAACTATTCATTGCCCACTATCAGTTCAGTAAGATTTACTTAATCCCCATTTTTTTAGCAATTTTCTTAGGAATTGCATCTTTATGAACCATAATGTTCATAGTCTTGTAACGGAAAAATGCCTCTGAAGCATAAAAATAACCATCACAAGAGTTGTATTTAGTTCCCCAAGAGTTTTTCACTACATAGTAGTTTGTACCTTTTTGGTCTTTTACTATACCAGTGATGTGCATTCCGTGATCATCCGTAGTCTGGTAGTTATCAAAAGCCTCTTGACGCATTTCTTGCGTAATTTTTTTCTCCTCTACAGGTTGCATAAACGCATTACTGATCTTCTCTGCTCCAGCATCGCTAAAGTGCATATTGTCTTTACCCTTTTGCTGAATAGTCGCATCATCTTTAGGCACAATAGCCAAACCATCACGGAAAGAGAATCCTTTCTCAGATACATCACTAGCCCAAGCAAAAGAATAACCATTCATAATTGCTTCGTTAGAGATTTCTACCAACTCTTCTAAAGGCACATTATAAGCTAAACCAAAAGCCCAGTTGTCAGGTACTTCAAATACAAACTTTTCGTAAAAAGGATGGTGTGTAAAAGAGCTAATGATCACATAATCATCCATGTCTAAGCCCAACTCTTTAGCATAAGACTGTGCAGTATATTCCTTGCCTTTATAAGTAAATTTCTCTGGCAACTCTCCAAAGTAAGCATCCAAAATGCCATTCACAGCATCTTTCCATGCAGGAGTTAGTGTCTTTTGTGGGTTCTCCACTATAATATCTACAGTAGCTTTCAAGATTTTGTCTAGCTCAGAGTGGTTGTGCACCTCTCCACCATATTTTATACCTTTATACACCTCTTCTGGCACAATACCATGCTTAGCTATCACATAAGGAATGTCATGAAAAGCACCACCAGCACTAAAGTTGAATTTACCATGCATACGTACATAGTTAATTGCCTTATCCATATAAGCATGACGTGCAATAAACATCTCAGAAAGATTGCCTGCATCTTTTTTGCCCATGCGCAACAACTCTGACTCTAAAAAGGAAAGAGATGAAAAGCTCCAACAAGTACCTGTTCTATTTTGGTTCTGAACAGCAGTAGCATCTAAGCTCTTCACTACTTCCAACTCATACTTACTACCTTCTTTATTGGTTACTTTTCCAGTGTCTTGTGCATTTACTTGCCCAAACATTGCCACAGCAAGTAGCCCTACACCAAGTTTCTTTAAATTAAACATATCGCTAAACTAGTTTTTCTTTAGGAAAAAATTTACCCCTAAAGATAAAGAAGTTTATGATAATGCTATCATATGCAGAATGCTTTTAGACAAACTACCTAAAAGTATAGATTAAGAGCTTATTCCAATTTTTTATAGTCCAAACAGTCCTAAATATAGCCCTAGATTAATCAGAAAGTACTGAAATACTACCAGCTGAAGTCTGGTAGGTTAAAAATTAGGACTATAAGTCCCCT
>JAAEPD010000177.1 GCA_024222455.1 Aureispira sp. | reverse complement strand
GATAAATTGTTCTTTTTTATTTAGCCCTTCGTTAGACAACCTACCTTAATAGCTAAGGCTATTAGGCAGAACATCTACCTTGTCTAATCAAAAAATTACGGCTTTATCTCTATACAAAATTTACTTACATAACCTTTATTAAGTGCACACTAAAATATAAAATAAAGGCTGCCTTCGGGTGGCCTTTTTATTACAATTATAATAAAATAAGACCTATGAAATACCTATATATAATTGGGATAATGGTCTTCATAATAGCCTGTACCAAAGACCAAGTTCCAGAACCGCTCTATCCTCTAGATGTCCCGATAGGCTTTCCTCAACCAGAAACACCTGTCGATAATGAGTTGACAATCGCTCGTGTAGAGTTGGGGAAACGACTCTTTTTTGACCCTATATTGTCAAGAGATTCTACAATTTCTTGTGGAACCTGCCATTTACCTGAAAAAATATTTACAGATGGCGAAAAAGTAAGCATTGGTATTGAGAATAGAAAAGGTTTTAGGAATGCACCAACATTAGCTAATGTCGCTTACCAAACGTCTTTGCTAATGGAAGGTGGTGTGCCTAGCTTAGAGGTACAAGTGATAGCACCAATAGAAGATGTCAACGAAATGGATTTTGATGCACTACAGGTAGTCAAACGTCTAAAAAGGCATCCTATCTATATAGAACTAGCACAACGAGCTTATGATCGGGAACCCGATTTGTTTGTACTAACTCGTTCTATAGCTGCCTATGAACGCACCTTATTGAGTGGAAACTCTAAATATGACCAACACCAATATCAAGGGAAACCCAATATATTGACTACTGCTGAGAAAAGAGGCCTAGATCTCTTCTTTAGCGATAAAACCCAATGTTCGACTTGTCATGAAGGGCACAATTTCACGGATGGAGACTTCTATAATATAGGCTTATATACTAACTATGAGGATGCTGGAAAGGCACGAGCTACTGCACTAGGTTCAGATATTGGAAGATTCAAAACACCAACATTGCGCAATGTAGCGTTGACCGCCCCTTATATGCACGATGGTAGTCTAAACAGCCTAGAAGAAGTGGTTGAACATTTTAATGCAGGAGGCCAAGTTCATCCTAATAAGAATGGTCTGATAAAACCTTTGAACTTGACAGATCAAGATAAAGCAGATCTAGTTAGTTTTTTGAAGACCTTGACAGATTCTAGTTTTATGCAAAAACATCAGTAGTTTATTTTAGATGGTTGTTTAGTGCCTAATATTAACCTATGTTTGGTATTTTGTGAGTATTATTTTATCTCTGTAATTTATAATTACATGAAGAATACAAGAAGTGAAAACTCATTGAACAATTTTCAACTGTATAAGGTAAAGTAGTCAAAGACAATATCTTATTATTGATAGCAAAAGGAGACCAACTGCCTTCACTATTGTAACGATATTAGGAAATAATGATTTATAAAAAAAAGACTGAACAGCTATGAGAATCAAGATTGAAAAATATTCTTCTTATTGGCCTCTCTACTTCGAAAAAGAACGGGTCCGGATTGCAGCCAAACTGCATCAACTTTCCCCTATCATAGAGCATATAGGAAGCACTGCTATACCTGATTTGATAGCGAAACCTACTTTAGATATTCTTATTGGAATACCTGAAGAAAAAAGTTTGGATGATTCGATTGCAGGACTTCAAAGTTTGGGCTATATCTATGTCGAAAAATTCAATTCTTTGATGCCTTATCGACGCTTTTTCATCAAAGTACATTCTACCTCTCCTCGCAATAAGGAAAGGCGCAAGGTTATTGGCCCAGAAGATATCTTACCTAACCGAGAGATGCACCCTCGCACACATCATATTCATTTGGTTCATCGCAATACACAGTTTTATAACAAACATATTGCTTTTCGCAATCATCTCCGAAAAAACGCTAGCGACCGCGAAATGTATGCTTTGCTCAAACAGCAATTAGCTCAACAGGAATGGGAAAGTGGAGAACAATATGCTCAAGCTAAATCACAGTTTATTGGGCAGGTGTTGAGGAATTTGGGCTATTAGCTAAAAAAATAGGACCTAAATAAGTTAGATCCTATATAATTACGTCTATATGTGGAGATGATTATTTTAACGAACAATAATTACTTTTGCGCCTCTCCTTCTACGTCTTGGAGGTGGTGGAGGTGTATTATTTCTACGAACTCTGCGTCTTCGGCGTGCAACCAAAGTCAATGCAACGATAGCTCCAATAAATAAAATAGCTCCAACGATAATCAATGCAATTATTCCTACTGGAATAGCATTTTGTTTTGCTATAGCTCCAGAAGCCTTAGCTGCTCCTGCAAAAACAGGTTGGGTTAAGAGTGTCATCAAAAATAGAACTGCTAGGGCAATTATACTCTTATTCTTTTTCATAATACGGGAGGATTTGAATATGTGAATAAATACTTGGGTGTTTGTATTCATAGACTTTGCAAATAGTCTTAGGTTTAAATGACAGATGAAAAAAGTTGTATTAAACAGTATTTCCAATGCTTTTTCTCTATTTTCATATTCACAAGAACTTAGCTTTATACATTAAGAGCTTGTTTTAGATGTAAAAAAGACTGCTCATCCCAACTTCCAAAACACCTTAATATTCTGATGAAAACAGCCCTAATATCTCTCTTTATTTTTTGCACATATACCATCTCCTATTCCCAGGAAGAGTATAAAAAACACCTAACAACAGACTATCCAGAATTGGATAAAATTATTCTAAAACATTTCAGAAAAGGTCAATTTCAAGACTGCATCCCATATACCAAAGCAGCACAACAAAAAGCGCTGTTTCAATTTGGTCGTATGGATAGTACATATACTACTTACACTAGTGATCTAGGCTACTATTATATGCAGGCAGGTTATTATTTAGAGGCAGAGCCTCAGTTTATAGAATCCATTGATATATATAACCAACTTCCGATTAATAATCGACTAACATACTATGCTCAGTCTTTAAATAACTTAGGCTATTTATATATTAATATGGGGCGTTATGAAGAAGCTGAACCACTCTATATCCAAGCTAAAAATATTAAAGAAAAAACAATAGGAGTTCAACACCAAAGTTATGCACTTGCACTCAATAATCTAGCAGGTTTGTATTTGAAATCTAAAGATTATAACAAGGCTAAAACGCTTTATGAAGAAACCCTTGCTATCTTAGAAAACACTATAGGCAACAAACATCAAATCTATGCCACTCCTTTGCAAAACCTAGCTTGGGTTTGTAGTGCTTTAGGACAAAAAGAGGAAGCTATTAAGTTTTATAAGCAAGCTAAAACTATTATAGAAAACACCTTAGGAAAAGATCACTATCTCTATTCTTACAAGCTCCATAATTTGGCTAGCGAATATGAGGAGATAGGGAACTACTCAAAGGCCGAAAAACTACTCTTAGAAGCTTTAGAAATAAAAGCTCATACAGAAGGGAAAAAACACCCTAGTTATCTTACCACTCTCAATAGTTTGGCTCATCTATATATCACAATGGGAGAGTTTGAAAAAGCATGGAACTCCCTAAATCAAGCTACAGTAGCACTAATAAACATAAAAACAGCTAAACCAATTGGACAAAATTGGGCTGACAGTATTAGGCAAGCTCCACTATACTCTTATCCTCACATAGAACAGTTACTAAACACCTTAGAAAACATCTATGATTTATTGTTGGTGAAGAATAAAAATAAACCAAATGAACAACAACTTATCATAACTGATTTGGCCTTAAGTTTTATCAAAAAAAGTCAAAATGATTTTATTAGTTCAGAAGATAAGCTTCAAATGTTTGAATTCTCAGAACAATGGATGCTCTTTGGCCTACATCACCTAGATTTGAACAGACAAAAAGAAAGTGCTTTTGAGCTGATAGAACAGAATAAATCAGTGCTACTATTCCAAGCAACAAAAGCCTCTGCGACTCAACGATTGGGCAACTTCCCAGATTCACTTTTTGAACAGGAAAATCGTTTACAAACAGAAAAATCTAGCTTAGAGGCAAGTATATTGGAAGACCGTAAAATTGAAGAAAAAGATAGTCTTCGAGAACAATTACATCGACTAAATATCCAAATCAATACCTTCAGACAAGAAATAAAAAATAACTATCCTAACTATGCAAAACTAAAATATCCACCTATTGAGATTAAGGCTAAAGACATTCAAGTTGCTTTAGATAACAAAACAGCTATATTAGAATATGTAGTGGGAGAAGAGCAAACTTATATCGTGTATATTGATAAAAATAATCTAAGGCTTATAAAACAACCTATATCTCAAGAGATATTAAACACACATATCGAATCTCTGCATTTTAGCTTGAGTAATTATGCCCTGCTTGCACAAGACAACAAACTTTCCTACAAGAAATTCACCCAAAATGCTTATTGGCTATACCAAAACTTATTGGCTCCTGTTTTGGAGAATATCTCAGACATAAATCACTTGATTATTGTACCAGATGGAGAATTAGGCCATTTACCCTTCGAAACATTCTTAGTAGAACAAGCCCCATCGGAAGAATCTAACTATAAGCATTTACACTACTTACTGAAGGATTATAATATATCTTATAGCTATTCTGCAGGGTTATGGAAAGAGAATAATGAAAAACTGAAACAACAGCATAATAAAAAAACATTGGCAATAGCAGCCAATTATGCTATTCGACTAGACAGCAGTAATCAAGCTAATCGCCTACCAGTATATCAACGTTTAAGAAAAAATCTTAATCCCTTACCTGCAGCAAGAACAGAGATAGAAAAACTGTCCACCTTATTTCAAGGTTCTTTTATTTTTGACACACTAGCTTCCGAAAAAGTATTTAAGGAGTTAGCTCCTCAGTATGGAATAATACATCTTGCTATGCATGGAATACTAGATCGTAAAGATCCTATGATGTCTAGTATCGCATTTACGGAAGATAGTGATTTGCATGAAAATAATTTTTTGCATGCTTATGAAATTTCCAAACTGAAGCTTAATGCCGACTTAGTAGTACTCTCTGCTTGCGAAACAGGTTATGGAAGATTTGAAAAAGGCAATGGTATTGCCTCCTTAGCTAGAGCATTTATGTATGCAGGCATACCTTCTATGATTGCTTCTCTTTGGCAGGTTAACGATGCGTCTACAGCTAAGATCATGCAAGATTTTTATCAAATTTTAGCTACAGGAAGTACAAAAGATAAAGCACTACGCCAAGCAAAGTTAACATACTTAGAAAATGCCAAAGGATTGGCCACACACCCTGCATTTTGGTCACCCTTTGTCCTGTTGGGCAATAATCATTCAATTTCTATTGCCCAACAAAATGAGTTTAATGCATATATATGGATTGGTGGAGGTATTTTATTTCTATTCTCAATAGTTGCTACTCTAAAACTGCTAAAGAGAAATAATAATAAAGAAAAGTAGCACTACACTCTGTCCTACTCATTAGCGCATAAAACTAAATTTAAACCCACCCAAAATCTGAATAGGTTGCTGAGGAGCAGCTCCCATAAACGCCCTATTATCTGTAGATACATGATAGTATCTGGCATTGGTTGCATTATCTACATCTACAAAAACTTCAATACCTAAGCCATTCTTAGGGTTTTCATAAACCTTATATTTTGCATATAAATCTAGTGTAAAACAAGGTTCATTTTGTCCATACATGCGATTTCCAAATTGATCTAAGATTCCATTATTTTGGCTAGCTGTACGAAAAATTCCACTAGCGTAAAGCGACAGATCTTTCCATCTAAAAAAGAAGCCTGCTTTAGCTGTATGTTGTGCTGTAAATCCTAATTGTTGCACTCCATCAATCTGCCCATCTGCAAACGTATAAGCTGCATTTGTTTTAAGTTCAAAATCATCTTCTTTGCCAAATACTTTTTGGTAAGCGAGATAAAGGGTTCCTCCATAAAAATGAGATTCTGATTGGTTAACAGCCTGTTCTGCAGCATCTATATGAATTCCTTGAAAATACTGATTTGATAATATTTGATTAACTATAATATTCTGTCCAAAGCTATAATAGCCATCTAATTTAGCTACAAAGTTCTTATTTGAATAGTTTACGTTTAATTCTGCTGTACGGATTTTTTCAGGTTTTAATGCAGCATTAGGCACACGCCAAAAACCACCTTTGAAACCAGTAACTTTAGCATCTTGATCGTACTCAGGATCTAATGCCCCATAATGCCCAAAAGCTCTATGTGGAGATGGATCAACCAAAGCTTCTGCATAGAACAACTTAAATGTCCAATCAGATGTAGGTCTATAGACTAATGCTAACCTAGGATTAATTCCTAAAATAGTATTCTGAGTATTGGATAGATTATCTGTTTTTAGTTTATAATCTAAACGCCCTCCAACAGACACACTAAATTTTTCGCCTAAGCTAAATTTGTATTGCAACAAAGTTCCCAAACCAAAACGATGAAAGGTATAAAAACGCTGATAAATACGCATATCTGTGCTGTCCGAATCATACATATTAGAACCTAAATAATAGGCATTTTGTCCTTCCGCATCTAGACCAAAATTTTTATCAAAAGGCTTGGGCAAATAACTTGTTTCGGGCAAAGAGTAGTTATACATCAGAGATAAACTCGCTAACAATTGATGCGACTGATTGAAGTTGTAAGTAAATGTTTCTCGAATACGAGTATTATTATCACAAGCAAACTTATAGGCATACTCATAGTTGGTATAAATATTACGGAAGACTGATTTAGGATGCAACTCATAATAATTCCAGTTGACTAAAGATTCTAGCCTTCCTTTATCGCCAAATTTAGCTTGGTGTCTTAGATATAAATTACTCAAAGAAAAGGTTTGTTGGCAGAGTTGGCCATATACATAGTATTTAGGGTCAGCACCTGTTGCTGTAGAAAAAGTCTGTGCAGCATGACTTCCTCCTAGTTCAAATCCATAAGCACTAAAATTGAATTGTGCGGTATAAGACATAGTGGGCATTCCAAAGGACTCTATAGTATCGATATAATAGAGCTGATTGCTAGTAGAATCTGATAATCCTTGATCTAAAGACATAGCTCCTGTAGTCGAATAAGGATCAAAAAACCAACTATAATCATCCTTATAAAAATTAGGCATATAGGGGTTTTGACTACTATAAAAGCTCCCCATCACATTAAAAGAAATGTCCTTATTTCCCCAGCCTCCATAAATCGCATTATCCGTCTCATGGTAGCTGCCATAACTACCATTTACTTTTATTCCCTTGTTTTTATCTCCTTTGGGAGTTACAATATTAACTACACCAACAAAAGCATCTTCCTCATACAAAGAAGAAGATGGCCCCAAGACCACCTCTATTCTATCTGCATAATGAATAGGAAAATTCTTATCTATTGCTTGTGGTGTCAAGGCCATAGATGTAGACCGAACTCCATCTATAAGCACCAATAATTTCTCGTTTCCAACCAGTCCTCTAGAGGATAGTGTATTGTAAGTATCCGGATTATTTTGATCCTGTATTTCTATCTCAGGAATTTCCTTGAGGAGGTCTCCTAAGTTTCGATAGCCTCTATTAGAAATATCTTCTGCCGAAAAAGCATATATAGTAGCAGGAACCTCATCTATAGACTCTCCTGCTCTAGACAATGCAGAAGCTTCTTTGCTCAAACGGGTTTGCAACGATGCATAGGTAAAAATTTCTTCTATCTCATCTGATGGTCCAGGTTGAATTCTAAAATAAGCCAATTTAGTACTTCCATCTTTTAGTGTAATACCAACTAGACGCTGCGATATAAACCCAGGATAACTACATTCTAAATCATAGGTACCTGGAGTTACATCCTTAATAAAGTAAGTTCCATCTGGTTTGCTTCGAACAGAGATCGTCTCTTTTTTAGAGATCTTGATCCTAAGTTCAGCACCGATAATAGGTTCTCCATTTCGTTTATCTGTAATAATTCCACGAACATTAGACTGACCAAAAAGTATGCTCGCAAATAATATAGCCCATATGTTGAGTAAGGCTATTGAAACAATCTTGCTTTTCATAAAAATAGAAGTAGTAGTAATGGTATAATTTTGAAGTTATTACCACAAATATACCACATCTATCCTAAAAAAAAGATTTGAACAAAAAATTAACACCTTATTCCACCTTCAGCACAACCAACACAAACATATATATATCAACACCTTACCTTTAATTAAACTTTTCAATCAAACCTCAAAATTCATAGATTTTTGCACTAATTCATGCAATGACAGAATGATTCATATTTAAAGATTAATCATCAAATGATTTTTTTTAGATAGATGTCTTAATAAACTTTACAAATCCTTGATTATTCTTATTTTTGCAGCTTAATTGAAATATAGAAACTATTCTCAATTCTAAACAGTTGAGATAAACTCACATAATTTTTTTTATTACAACATTAGTTCGTGAAGTTTTTCTAAAAATTTGAAAGCTAAAATACTCGAACTATTATTACAAAAAACAACATCATGTCGTTACCAAAACATTACGATGCCCAAGCGGCAGAGAAAAAATGGTATCAGTATTGGATGGACAAAGGTTTTTTTAGATCGACTCCTGATGAGCGAGAGCCTTACACCATTGTAATCCCTCCACCTAATGTAACAGGGGTCTTGCACATGGGGCATATGCTCAACAACACTATCCAAGATGTACTGATTCGGAAAGCTAGATTAGAAGGTAAAAATGCTTGTTGGGTACCTGGTACCGACCACGCATCTATAGCTACCGAAGCTAAAGTCGTCAAGTTGTTGCGTGAAAAGGGAATCAAAAAATCTGACCTTTCTAGAGAAGAATTTATGCAACATGCTTTTGCATGGAAAGATAAATATGGTGGAATCATCTTAGAGCAACTTCAGACATTAGGAGCTTCTTGTGATTGGGAACGTACTCGTTTCACTATGGAACCTAAACTCTCTAAGGCAGTTATCAAGGTTTTTGTAGACTTGTACAACAAAGGACATATCTATAGAGGTCTGCGCATGACTAACTGGGATCCTGTTGCTAAAACAGTATTGTCTAACGAGGAAGTTATTTATACTAACGAGAACTCTAAATTGTATCATGTTCGCTATCGCATAGCTGGTACTGAAAATGAGTGGTTGACTATTGCAACTACACGTCCTGAGACTATTTTAGGTGATTCGGCTATAGCTGTACATCCCGAAGATGAGCGTTATGCACATTTAGCAGGCAAAAAGGCTATTGTACCACTAGTTGGAAGAGAAATTCCTATCATTTTTGATAAATATGTGGATATGGAATTCGGTACAGGTGCCTTAAAGGTGACACCTGCACATGATATGAATGACAACGAGATTGGGGAACGTCACAATCTAAAGGTTATCGATATTTTGGATGATAGCGGAGCATTGAACGAAGCTGCACAGTTTTATGTAGGAATGGATAGAGCTGTAGCTCGTAAGCAGTCTGCTAAAGATCTAAAAGCTCAAGGACACATCGTTAAAATAGAGAACTACACCAATAATGTTGGTCGTTCGGAGCGTACCAACGCTGTAGTTGAGCCTAAATTAACAGAGCAATGGTTCTTGAAAATGGACACCTTTGCGGCAACTGCATTAGCAGCTGTAGAGAATGGAGAAGTTGACTTCTTCCCTCCTCAAATGCTCAATATGTATCGCAACTGGTTGACTCCTGACAATGTTAGAGATTGGTGTGTTTCTCGTCAATTGTGGTGGGGGCAGCAGATACCTGCTTATTATACAGCAGATGGTAAAATGGCTGTTGCCGAAACACAGGAAGAAGCTTTGGCTATCTTGAATAAAGATGGTGGTAGTTATACTGCTGAAGATTTGAAACAGGATGAAGATGCTGTAGATACTTGGTTTTCTTCTTGGCTGTGGCCAATGGCTGTATTTGATGCCTTTGAAGACCCTACTGAGCTTAAATATTACTACCCTACCAATGTATTGGTAACTGGTTGGGATATTATGTTCTTCTGGGTAGCTCGTATGATTATGGCGGGTTATGAATGGTCTGGCGATCTTTTGGGGCCTGAGTTAGCTAAAGAAAAAGGTGTTCACCCATTCAAGGATGTTTACTTTACAGGAATGGTTCGTGATAATAAGCGCCGTAAAATGAGTAAGTCTTTGGGTAACTCCCCTGACTCTATGGAACTCATGAAAAAATATGGGGCTGATGGTGTTCGTTATGGTATCTTATCTTGTTCTGCAGCAGGTAATGATGTTATTTTTGATGCTCCATTTGATAAGAAATCAGGTAAATCACTAAGTGAAAGTAAGCTTTGTGAAACTGGTCGTAATTTCTCGAATAAACTGTGGAATGCACTCCGTTTGATAAAAGGTTGGCCTACAAAGGATAGCCCTCCAAGCACTGTAAATAGACTAGCAGTAAAATGGTTAGACCAAAAGTTTAATGAAACACTAGAAAGCATAGAGCAAAGCTTCAAGACTTATCGCTTGTCAGAAGCTGTAAAAACCCTTTACAACTTTATTTGGGGTGATTTCTGTTCTTGGTATTTAGAGATGGTTAAACCTGACTATCAGCAACCTATAGAGGAAACTACATTAGAGCATACCATCAACTTTTTTGAAAAATTGATGACCTTATTACATCCATTTATGCCTCATATCACAGAGGAAATTTGGTCACACTTGAGAGAGCGTGAAGAGATGGATCGTTGTACCAATAGCACTTGGCCTACTGGCGGTGAATACGATGAAGGATTCTTGTACAAAGTAGAGACTATGAAGTCTTTGATTGCAAGCACTCGTGACATCCGAAAACGCAATCAACTAAAAGATAAAGAGACACTTGATTTAGCTGTTCAAGATGGCGAAGGTGCTCGAATCTTTTTGGCTGAAATGGGAATGGCTGAAACTATTGTAAAAATGGCTTACTTAAGCTCATTAACTTACACTACTGAGGCGGACCACGAAGGGCAAGGATTCATAGCCGGTACTGAGCAATATTACTTATTGTTTGAAAAAACAATAGATGTAGCTGCTGAACGTGAAAAGCTGGAAAAAGAGTTGAACCGCTTAAAAGGTTTTATCAAAGGTATTGAGAAGAAGTTGAGCAATGAGCGTTTTGTTGCTGGTGCACCTGCAGCAGTTGTAGAAAAAGAACGTAAAAAGCTTTCTGATGGTAAAGCGAAAATTGAATTGATCGAAAATGAGTTGTTCAATTTGAAATAAATTGAGCTTATACTCTTAGAAATATAGCCCTTGCCTTGTGCAGGGGCTTTTTTGTTTTGATAATTTAAATATCAATCTAGTTGTGATAAGCATTCTGATGCCAGCCAAAAATACAAGCAACTATCTAGCTGCTTGTTTAGACTCCATACTCGCCCAAACTTATAAAAATTGGGAGCTCTTGGTGGTTGATGATCATTCTACCGATCACAGCTTAGAGCTGTTGCATGAGTATGCCCAACAAGATGCACGAATACAGGTTTTTAGTAATCAAGATCATGGAATTATAGCAGCCTTGCGTTTGGCTTACTCCCAAAGTAAGGGACAGTTCATCACTCGAATGGATTCGGATGACTTGATGGAGTCGAATAAATTAGAACAATTACAAGCACAGCTAGAACAGGCAGGAAAAGGGTATTTGGCTATTGGACAGGTCAATTATTTTGCGGAAGGTGAGTTAGGGCAAGGTTATAAAAATTATGCTCAGTGGTTGAATGGCTTAACTCAAGAAGGGCAAAACTTCAAAGAGATTTATAAAGAATGTGTTATTCCTTCTCCTTGTTGGATGATTTATCGAGAAGATTTAGAGAGTTCTAGAGCCTTTGAGCCCAACCGTTATCCAGAGGATTATGATTTGTGCTTTCGCTTTTATGCTCAAGGACTAAAAATACTGCCATCTGCATCTATTTTGCATCAATGGCGTGACTATGGAACACGCACCTCTCGCACACATGAGCATTATGCAAACAATCAGTTTATAGCAATAAAGACCCACTATTTTAAGCAGCTCGATTATGATCCAGAGCGGACTTTGGTACTTTGGGGAGCAGGAAAAAGAGCTAAGGCTATTGCACAGGCTTTATTGGGCTTAGAAGTACCGTTTAGATGGCTTTGCAATAATCCTAAAAAGATTGGGCATCAAATTTATGGTTTACTGGTAGAAGATATTATGCAGCTCAACCAAATATCAAGACCACAGGTATTGGTGAGTATAGCTAGTCCAGATGAACAATCTTTAGTCTGCCAAGAATTAGAAAAAATGGGCTTAATAGCAGCCCAAGATTATTTTCTATTCTGCTAAATCACTTGCCCAAAAACCTAGATATCACTATCAAGATAGCAGCACCTACTGTAGCTACCAAAAGGTTTTCGGCAAATACATTAGGCATATCAATTTGTATATTTAAAGTTTGGAAAGCAAACTTACCCACAAATGCACCAATCACACCTAATATAATATTTTTAATCAACCCTGAACTACCTCCCTTTAGCAACAAACTAGCTATCCAGCCTGCCAAAGCACCCATTCCTATTATTATAAGCAACTCTTTAACATCCATTTTCTTATATTTTATATTTTCTAAGTTAGAACCTATTTAAAGATAATAATAGTTATTCAAAAAAGAAGCGCAATACTCTAAAAAAGTATTGCGCTATAAGTTGTTTTGGGCATTCAACTTAATACCAATTAAAGGGACCTATTTATCTATTAATTTTTTAAGTCTTAGTAAGACCATAAAGCTTAAGTTTTAGATATTATATATATCTATTTTTAAGCTTACTATTCAATGACGATTCTCAAACCTAAAAAGTTTGAATACTAACCTAACATATATTAAAATATCATATAAACCAGAGGACTAAACGTCTCCTAACTTAATAGTAGTCAACCCAATAAACAACTAAATAAAATAATCTATAAATATTAAAAAATATACTCTTTATAAAATAAAAACGAGCTCAGTAGGTTATAAACATATCCCCCCTTCATAAAAGTCAATATTATACATTAAGGAGTTACTTTTTTTAGTGCTTATATAGTATCTTAGTATAGTAGCCTTTCAGTTTGGCACAATTGTTAGTATTTTATTAACATACCCGAAATGTATTCACCCAACTAATTAAGTTATGAGAAATTTAATTTTTGTCTTTTTCACTTTCGCCTTATTTTATTCCAACTCTACAAAAGCCCAAAATGATACTTGGGTTGCTGTAATGATAGAAAGTTCGTTTGCACAGACTTACGAGACCTTTGAATCCTTTCCAGAAACATTCATAAAAGAACAATGGGCTAAAAGCCAATATGTTACTGACATCTCTTATGGAGATGATGAATGGGTTGTAGTGACCTCTGCGATCAACTATTCTAATCAAGCTTATTATGTTTCTAAAACATTCCCACATGACTGGGTAGAAAAAAAATGGAAGGAAGGTTTTGATTTTACTAATGTAACCTATGGAGGAGGCAAGTGGGTTCTTATTATGTCTAAAGGAGCTGGTTTAACTAGTGAATCTTGGGCTAAACGAAGTACTTTTGCCGAAATCAAAGAGTTCATTCGTGTTAAATGGGATGAAGGTAGAGATATTATTGACCTTGCCTATGGAAATGGAGAATGGGTGGCAGTCTTAGCAAAAGGAGCAGACTACCATTACCAAACCTATAATTGGGGCGAATATATGCCTTATAAATGGATTAATGAAAAA
The DNA here is from genome assembly GCA_024222455.1 of Aureispira sp. Lineage (GTDB taxonomy): Bacteria > Bacteroidota > Bacteroidia > Chitinophagales > Saprospiraceae > JAAEPD01. The sequence continues at coordinate 3,278 of JAAEPD010000177.1, read as the reverse complement.
TATGAAGCCGGTTATAATATGACAAGTATTACCTATGGTGAAGGCCAATGGGTGGCAGTTATGTCTCAATATTCTCAGACTTATGAGGAGAAATATAAGGTACTCGACGAAATACCTGAAGATTTTATAGATGATGAGTGGAATGACTACAAACGAATCGCTCATATTCATTATAACTACGAAAAGGATTTAGGTGCTTCTTTTGATGAATATTACAAACTAGGTTTAGAAGCTGCCAACAACAGTAAACATGAGCTAGCTGTACATTACTACACAGAGGCGCTCAAGATAAAGCCTAGCAATGCTGTTTGTTATAACAATAGAGCATGGTCGAAATACTTAGCAGGCCAATGTAGAGGAGCATTACAAGATGTAGACAAATCTATACAATTAGATCCTCAGGGTTATAGCTACCATACTCGTGGTGCTATTTATAATTGTTTGGGGCGTTGTCATGATGCATTTAATGACTTTAATACAGCCTTAAGTGTTATTAGTGACCCAACTGCGGAATACTATGGGGATAGAGGACAAGCTAGAGCTTGTTTAGGCAATACTGAAGAAGCAATCAAAGATTATGATAAAGCACTAGCTATAGAGCCTAATAACTCTACTTACAAATCGGCTAGAGCTAAGCTAAAAGGTAAACTAGAAGAACGCCAAAAGCCAACTATTACTTGGGATTATCCTTACAATAGTTTTGCCTCCACTACAGATGCTTCTTACAAAATAAAAGCCTGTATACATTCTAAATCAGATATTGCAGATATTCAAATTTACATCAATGGAAAAACCTTTGCTTCTAGAGGTTTTGGAGTAGAGGATGACTGTACAGAGAGTGTAAACCAAGCTATAAAACTAAATCCTGGCAAAAACGAAGTAGAGGTAGTTGTGAAGACAGCTTACCATACTGTTCGCTCCGAAAAACGTACTATAGAATATAAAACTGAAAGTGGAGGACACTATCATGCATTACTTATTGGAGTTCAAAGTTATGATGACTTTTCTATTCGTGATTTAGAAAAACCTGTTGCGGATGCTTCTAAACTAAAAGAGGTATTAACAAGTAAATATACATTTAACGAAAATGATGTTCACCTACTCAAAAACCCAACAAAAGACGATATTCTTAATAAGCTTGTTTACCTGCAAGATCGCTTAGGCGAAAAAGACAACTTACTCATTTTCTACTCTGGACATGGAATCAGCGAAAATGAAGTGGGCTATTGGTTGCCTAGTGACTCTAAGAAAAGTAGCCGTTCTACATGGTTCTCTAATGCAGAGTTGAGAGATTATGTTAACAGTATCAAATCTAGACACACCTTAGTTGTTGCTGATGCTTGTTTTAGTGGCTCAATCTTCAAAGGTGGATATAGAGATATTACAGAGTTTGCTTGCGAAGAAATGGGTAAAATGACAAGCCGTAGAGCTCTAACAAGTGGTGCTAATACTATTGTGCCAGATGAGAGTGTGTTCTTCAAATACTTGATCAAAAAATTAGAAGAAAATAATAGTAGTTGCGTTTCGGCAGAAACTTTGTATTCTAAGATTAAGCCAGCTGTTATTTACAACAGTCCTAACAATCAAATACCTCAATTTGGAGTATTACCACAAAGTGGAGATGAAGGTGGCAACTTTATATTTAGAACTAAATAAAACTAGAACAAACAATATGAAAACCCCAATTTTCGCACTGTTATTTATATCGCTATTTGCAGGACAGTTATGGTCTCAAAACACAGATGATGACAACAATCCTCCATTCACAATGGGGCTTCCTGCAGAAGAAGATCCGTATTATGATGATATGCCTGTAAAAGCTCGGTTGACCAACGATAACTATAGAGCAGTAGGGTCTAAAGCATCTGTAAAAAAATATGCCCCAACTCCTAAAAGCCAAGGAAACTACGGAACCTGCGCTGCTTGGGCTACTGCTTATGCTGCACGCACCATTCTAGAATCTCAACGCTATGGCTGGACAGATAAGGATAAGATTGGAGAAAATGTGTTTGCTTATGGTTTTGTGTATCGAGTGACCTCTTCTAGCAGCAATTGTTGGGGAGCATACACATCTGAGTGTATCAAAAACATGCGTGATATAGGTGTTCCAAAACTTAGTGATTACTCAGTGCATTGCCCTGATGGAGATCCACCACAGTATGCTTACCAAAAAGCAGGCAAACACAAGATAAAAGGTTATGCTACGCTATGGAATAGTTATAGCAATTATTCTAGAAAACAAAAAGTAGATGCTGCCAAGAAAAGCCTTTCAGAAGGTAATCCTATTGCTATTTCTATGATTTGCCCTAATTCATTTTATAGCCCTAAAGGTGTTTGGATTCCAGAATATAATGATAACCCTAATAATAACCCTAATCATGCACATGGTCGTCATGCAATGTGTGCAGTAGGCTATGATGATGATAAATACGGAGGTGCTTTTGAGATTCAGAACAGTTGGGGTTCTGGTTGGGGAAATGGTGGCTATATTTGGATAAAATACAGTGACTTTGCAGATTTTGTGTATCAAGCTTTTGAATTATTTAAATTCGAAACACTAAACGAAAATAAAGAAGTAGAATTAGCAGGAAAAGTGCGTTTTCAGTTAGATACTGGCAACGATATGAATGCTGAGCTCAAACGTGATAAGTCTTACAAAATGGATAGAGCTTATCGTTCGGGGACTCGCTTCCGTTTATATATTTCTAATAATGAACCAGCTTATGTTTATGCATTTGGATCTGACTTGAGCAACAAAACCTATCAAGTCTTTCCACACGAAAAAGGCATAAGTCCAGCATTGACCTATAAGGCTAATGATGTAGCTATTCCGAGTGAAGATAAACATGTTCGTATGGATGGTACAGTTGGTACAGATTTCTTATGTGTATTGTACTCCAAAGAACCTCTAAACTTAGAAGATATTCAACGCAAAGTTAAACAACAAAGCAGTCGTTATACTTTTAAAGAAAAAGTACAAAAAGCATTAGGTGACAAACTTATGAAAGACAGTGAGGTTTCTTATTCTAGTGGAAGTATGAATTTCAAAGGAAAATCTAAAGATGGTCGATCTGTAGTTGCCTTAGTAGTAGCTACTGAGCATATTGACTAATAATAACATATAGATATAAAACATCAACATAAGTCATCCCGAATTTTCTGTAAGCTAGTAAATATGGTATTTAGCCAAGAGGTTAGATTATAGAAAAATTACTAGGACTGTGCAAACATCGAGGGTTTAGTATATAGAATAGGACAAGCCATATATAATGACTTGT
>JAAEPD010000176.1 GCA_024222455.1 Aureispira sp. | reverse complement strand
TACTAGGACTGTGCAAACATCGAGGGTTTAGTATATAGAATAGGACAAGCCATATATAATGACTTGTCCTATTTTTATGTTTTTAGACATCTTGAAATCCCGATAAAAACTACATTTTTAAAAATTCGGGATGACTTATGTGTATCTTTTGTATAAGAATTTATTCTTAGTGAGCCTCTTCTTCAGTAGTCTCTTCAGTTTTTTCTGTTTCGTCAGTTTTAGCCATTTCAGTTGGCTCAGGAGTGTCTTCGCCAGCAGTAGGAGCTTCAGCAGGAGACTCTTCGCCTGTCGTTTCATCTATAGATACCCAACTTCCTGCGATTTTAGCTAAAGCTTTACCATCTTTGAAAGGTTGTAATTTGTCATATTTGATCTCAGTGATTTCATCACCTTGCTCATTTACAAAACCCCATTGGTTAGCGATACTTACAGGAGCAGTTCCATTAGAGAAGTTAGCTACCCAATCATATTTGAAATCAACAACTTTGTCACCTTGTTTGTTGATAAAACCCCATTTTTCACCTTTTTTAGCAGCAGCATAACCACCTTCAAATAAGTGAACCTCACGGTACATTGGGCGACTTATTTCTAGTCCTTGTTTATTTACAAAACCAAATTTTTCATCCATTTTAGTCATCGCAATGCCTTCTTGGTATTCGCTTACGATAGCAGCACCACTAGATGTTAAGTTTTCATTGCCACGAGTTTCCATAGTGCTCGATTCTGCATCCGTTTGAGGTTGGTCTCCTCCACAAGAATATAAGCCTAAAGATGCTAATGCTGCAAATGCTCCAATTAGAAATTGTTTTTTCATAACGATATTAAAGTTTTTTGTTAGTACAATTAATGTTAAATAAAGATAATCAAAATTTCAATAACAAAGCTTTATGTGCCTAATGAATAAGGTGTGAACTTTAAAAGTACTTTTTTTTATTTTTTATTATTTTTATTTTTATGTGTAAGTAATTGACTTTCAGTTGATATAGTTTTGGTTATCTAGTATATTGCCTTTTCTTAGAAAGGTTATCAGCAAATTTTAGAAAAAATTTAAAATAATTTGCGGTTGAACATAAATGAAAAATATTTTAAATCTTAATTGGTTGATTGTCAGTTGATAATTGAGTTTGTTCGGTTTTTTTTAAAAAAAAGTGAATTCTTCGTGAACTTTTTATACCCCTTCTATGTTTATATGCTCGTACGGACAACTTATTCTAAGCTCCACAAAATTGTTTTTCTACCATGAAAGTTCCTATTTCCTAATTATCAAATTGCTTTAATATTCTACAAAAGCACAGAGTTGGATCAATTAACTTCCTTTCACAAATTTTATCAAATTTAGATTAGAGAATTACCTATAAATGGGCCTCTATACTCGTGGTATAACTCTCCTTACTTCTTTCTGCTAAAAGAGGGCAAGGTCTATATAATAGAGCCCAAAGCTCTATAGACTAATCTATATATAATTAGGAAATAATGTCAAGAACTATAGAAACAGTAGATTTTGATAGACTCAAAAATCTATTAAAGAATCCCTTTGCCATTAATCAACAAGTTGCCTTGATGCTCATAAAGAGTATGGAAGAAACAATTCAGGATTATGAATTGAAGGTTTTAATGACCAATTCTATAGATAAAATAAAATGGTGTATTGAGTATGATCTTATTAATAAAGTAAAAATGATAGTGCTTAAGGATACTTGGATAGATGTTCGAGTTATTGTAAAATGTGTAGATACTGAATACTTATATCTAACAGATAATGTGCATTGGTCTTCTTTTGAGGGGACTTTGGGAAATATGACTAAATTGAAAACATTGAGCTTGGCTCGAAATCGTTTGGCTAAATTTCCAGTATCTATTCTAGAATTGAAGGATTTGAAAAAGTTGTATTTAAATCAAAATAGATTAGATCGCTTACCTGCTGGAATTATGCATATGAAGGGGCTGAAAGCTTTAAACTTGTCGCATAATCGATTCAAAAAATTGCCTACACAAATTATAGGTTTAGAGTCTTTAGAAGAGCTAAATTTATCGAATAATCGACTAACTAAATTGCCAAATTCTATAGCTGCCTTAACTAATTTGCGTAAGTTGGTGCTTTCTAACAATAAATTGCAAACAATTCCTTTGTCTATAATGAGGGCAAAACAATTAGAAACACTATATTTGTATCAAAATCCAGTTTGTAAGAATTCACAACTATTAGAGGATTTGCAAACTTGTTTACCAAACACTGATATTCGATTTTAAGGCTATAACTAATATTAGTCTACGAAGTTTTTCTAATCAACTGATCATTAGTTGTATATACTAAGTGTTAGTCGATTTAGTTTTTATGATTATCAGTTGATTGGGAAATTTTACTGCTATTTTTAGCTTGATAAAGTTGAGAATGCACAGATTAATTAAGCTACTTATACTATACATGACATATAATCAGATTGTATCCGCAATAAAAAAGAAGTCTTATTTCCCTGTATACTTTTTACATGGGAATGAGGCTTATTTTATTGATCAAATTGTCAAGTGTATAGAAGATTCTGTTCTGACCGAATCTGAGAAAGCTTTTAACCAAACTATTTTATACGGAAAGGAGATAGACCACAAAGCTGTCTTGGATAATGCTCGACGTTATCCAGTCATGGCAGAGCGCCAAGTAGTTATTGTAAAAGAGGCGCAAGAACTGAAGCATATAGACAAACTATCAGCCTATTTCGAAAAACCATTGGATAGTACCATTTTGGTGTTTGCGCACAAGCACAAACGTTTAGATAAGCGTAAAGCATTTGTAAAAATACTATCTAAATCTGATAAGGTTTGCTTTTTTGAATCCACAAAACTTTATGACAGTAAGGTGCCTAAATGGATAGAAGGTTACCTTAAAGAGAAAAAAATAGCGATAAAAGCGAGTGCTGTACGCTTGTTGGCAGAGTATCTAGGAACAGACCTTTCTAAGATTGTGAATGAGTTGGATAAACTTACCATAAACCTAAAGGAAGGGGAGCAAATAGATAAAAACTTGATTCAAAAGAATATTGGAATCAGTAAGGATTTCAACATTTTTGAGTTGCAAACAGCCTTGGGCAATCGAGATACTTTCAAGGTGCAAATGATTATCAATTATTTTATTGCTAATGCCAAAAATCATCCTCTTCCGATGATTACCTCTGCACTGCACAACTATTTTAGCAAGTTGTATATGTACAAGTTCTTGACAGGTGTTTCTGAATCAGAAGCTGCTAGAGAAATGGGGGTGAATAGCTATTTTTTGAAAGACTATAAACGAGCTGCTCAAACTTATTCTAAACAACAATTAGAGAATGTATTTACGGTACTCAAAGAGTATGATTTACGTTCTAAAGGTGTGCACAATAGCTCTCTTCCTCATAGTGCTTTATTGCAAGAAATGTTGTACAAGATCATGCATCTTCCTACCAATTAGTCTAATATTATTAGTTTAAGATGAGCTTTGGATTAACTTACACACTGAAATAACCTACAAGCTTTATAGATAGTTGTGTTTTGTTATTATTGTTTATTTGATTATTCGATAAAAACAAATCATCAAATCCACGAATAAACAATAAATTAAATGCCTGTAAAGAATCTAAAGCAGATAGTTTAGCATTCCAAATTTTATCCAGCATTTACCTTTATTCTAAGGTTATTCTAGGCCAGTTATCGTATTTTCGATCTACTGCCTTGCCATTTATGCTTTTTATTACCCATTTATTTTTTTGAGCTTTCAAGTCAAAACTAATAACTGTCTTAGAGTCAGGAAAGATGACTTGTTTGTGTAATATTTTTAAATCCGGATTTGCTAAATCAAGTGCCTTGCTTAAGTAGTCTGCGCTTTTAGTATAATTGGGGAATAAGAGTAATAACCCTAAGTTTTTAGAATTATAAACAGCAATCTTGAAAGATCTGCTGCCTTTATGTTCAAATACTTGCCACCCTTTGAAGGTTGCCTTAGCTTTGTAAGCTTCTGGAATGGACACAGGCTGTCGTCCAACTGCAAAATTTTTGTGTACTCCAGTGTTGTTCCAGTTTCCTATGTTAGCTTTTCCTGATATGTGAAAACTTTGAGTGTAGTCTAATACATTTCTACCATCTGCTAATAAAAGTGTAATTGGTCTAGGAACTATTTGTGATGCTTTCCCTCGTTGAACACCACCTGCACTCAATAGATGTACAAAACTACCATGATAAATCTCGGGGCTAGCATGCCAACCATGTCCAAGCCGAGCAAAATAAGGTGCTTTTTTGCTATCTATCCATGCTACTAACTCTGAAGGTAATTGATAAGGAAGTATTAGGGCTACCAAAGACTGATGGTTATTGAAGGGAACTAATGTTTGGTCAACAGTTTTTCCTTTGTATTCATGATACCAAGTTTGCATTAAACTAGTATGAGCATCTTTGTTTAGAGAGGTTTCACTGACTTTGTTGAGTTGTCTACGAAAAGGAGGACAATGCCTAAAGTTTTGACTGCCTAGAGCATATTGCCAATTAGATAAATCTAATATTCGCCTTGCTTTAGTGGATATGCGTTCTGAGTCAGCAAAAGCTTCAAGCACCAGGAGCGCTACAGAAGTATAGCCCATATAGGGAACAGAGTTAAACTCAAATAGACCAATTTGTTCCATTTCTTCTAGATAGTCATAAAGCCATTGTTCCATCCCATTTCGGAGGTTGTTGTGTTGTTCGTTATCAACTTTTGAGCCCTCCTCAAAAACAGAGCATTGGTATAGCCATTGGTGCTTGAGATAGCGAGAGGCTTCAGTCATTAAGAGATGATTTTCGGTTTCTTTTACAATGCCTAGGGAACCACGTGTTTTGAGTCGAGGCTTATTACCTTCCTCTGTCAATAAGTAGTTGACAATATGTTTTTGAGTGATAGGATATAGTCGATCTGGATAGTTATCAAACAAGAAAACTACAGCACAAAGCAATATTTCTGTAAAGTCGTAGTCTCCATTAGGATTAAAGGCCCAATCGGTCCCACTTTTTCCCCAAGGTTTAGCATCCAAAATATATCTATTGACTTCTACTATATCTTGATTGAGGGCAAGTTTGGCTAATATTACTCTTATAGAATGTACTTTTCCTTTTGTTTTCCAGTCACCTAAAGGTTTTTCTGCCCAATCTTTTAGAATGGGGTGAGTTGTCCAGCTTGAGGGGGCTACATATTGTCTTGGGTTAGATTGATTAACTAAAGAAGGAAGGCTACTTTGGCGATTAAATCGTTTTGCACGCATATTGCCTGTATAATAGGCACAGCTAGAATAGAAAAGTATTAGCCATAGACTACACCAATATTTCATAGAAACTACAAATTTTTTAAGTCTATTAAGTATAAAAAATGAACTACAATATGTACTTTTGGGTTCAAATAGAGAGCCTCTCTGTTTTTTTATAAAATAAGAGGTCTCATATTATGATAACAAGTTATAAAAAATTTAGTGACTTATGGCTATAATCATCACTGACGAGTGCATCAATTGCGGAGCCTGTGAGCCAGAATGCCCTAATAATGCGATTTATGAGGGAGGAATAGAGTGGAGTTATTCGGAAGGAACTTCACTGAAAGGTGCTTTTACTTTGCACAATGGTGAGAATGCGGATGCAGATGCTGTCAATGAACCAGTCGATTTAGATGTATATTATATTGTACCAGATAAATGTACAGAATGTGTAGGATTTCATGAGGAGCCTCAATGTGCTGCTGTTTGTCCTGTAGATTGCTGTATACCTGATCCTGATCGTGAAGAAGCAGAAGACATTCTTTTGAAAAAGAAAGCACTTATGCACAAGGAATAATAAAATAAGCAGTTTAAACATAAAATGAGGCATCTCTACTGATAGAGATGCCTCATTTTTTATGTATGTAGATGTCTAATTCTAGTATCGAGTAATGATCAAATCTTCAACGATTTCTAATTCCCATGCGTTCAGTTTCCAATCATATTCATAATGTTTAATCAAGCAACCTTCTGGCAATGGAGTGGATTTGTATTGATTGATAAAAGTAAAAACATTAGGACTGAAGTCATCAGTATACCATTGGAAGATAGGAGATAAGTAAGCTGTGTTAGAAACCTCTTCCATGAAAAGGAAGTTAGAGCTATTTATAGCTTTTTTGGTCTGTTGTTCTAGTTGAGTATCTAAATTAGTAGGAGTATAAGCAAAGTTAGCAATAGGAGGACAGCCTTTAGCCGCACAAACTAGTGCAAAGTGCAAACGTGAATCTGGGTATTTTTTTAGTAGAATTTCTTTTTCTAGTCGATCTAATGTGATGTGTTCTCCACCGACTAAATGACTTTCCTTGCTAAAAAAACCATCAATATCTTGAGTAGATAAGGTAGGGAAGTGGTCTAGTACTGCTTTAATAATTAAAAGGTTGTAAGTGTTGATCAAATAAGCTTTTCGATCTCCTTCAGGCAACTCATCTAATGGTGTAGTTTCTATAAAATGAATTAGGTCTAAGAGGGGCTTGGTGTCTTTTTTAATTTTAGTATATTTTATACTACTCTCTTGTACATGACTTTCAAAAAAAACATTTGTTTTACTAAAAAACTCAGAAGAGTTTGAAATGTCTTGGGCATATATCCATTGAAATGCAAAAAATGGTAATACACTTAATAGGCATAAGCGTATAATAATAACGGAGTTTTTCATAATTATTTTTACTTAATTTTATATAAATAAATTGTGGGGACAATTATTACTAAAGTAGCTTTTTTACAGCTTATTAACAAGTTTTTAAAGGAGATTAACTCCCTAAAGTTCCTTCAAAGAAAACAGAATAATAATTAATAAACATGAGTCATCCCTTAAGTTTGGGGATAATCTCAAAGAGGATAAGAAGGCTAATGGCCTTCCTCAAACGGTAAATCGGTAGGAAAGTTTTT
>JAAEPD010000175.1 GCA_024222455.1 Aureispira sp. | reverse complement strand
TGCAAAGAAGATAAACCAACAGCAGAAAGCAACAATAGCAACAAAGAAGTAGCAGCTAAATATAATGCCAAGCGCAACAGAGCCTTTCGGCAAAAAAATACAGTCAATCCTTCTGAGTTTTTCGAAATAGACCCAACTAAAGATACCTTGCTGCTTAGTCAGCAGGGTACTTTACTAGAGATCCCCAAAGATAATTTCTTAGATGCTAATGGACAGTTGATTACTACAACTATTCAAGTAGAATAGCAAGATATTCTTAGCCTAGAAGATGCTATGGATAATAGATTATCTACCCTAGATGCACAAGGCAATATGCTAGAAACAGGTGGTATGTTTTATTTGGATTTGAGCAGCAAAAGTATCAAGGAAATACAAATAAAATCACCTATTCGTGTAGAAATACAAACTTCTCTTGCTCAACCTAGACTACAGCAATATGAGGGACAGTGGAAAGAAGATAATTTGGTTTGGAACAATCCTAAAGAATTGGATAAGACCATGTCTTTGGTGGATTTAAATGATCTTTATAGCAAAAATGGGCAACCTCAAGGATATAATAATTTCCACAAAGAAAACATTGCACCTCAAAAAGTTTTGATACAAGATGCAGATCCAATGACAAGTGCCAACTGTGAGGTAATGGCACTATTAACTAGTTTATCAGAAAATAATGACAACAATATTCAACAGACATGGCTAGCTACACAAGAATTTCAGGCTCGTTCCCAATGCCTACTAAAAGCCTGTTCTGTAAAAGGGTTAGAATTGTATATAGAGAATACTAATCTAGAACTTTGGAAAGCAGATAAAATGGTAGCTGAATTGTTAGAAAAAGAAGGAAATACTCAAGCTTCTAATTTTAGAAAATTTGCTGCACTAAAATATACTGTTGCTCGAAGCAACAAGCCGTTTTCTCCTGCTTTAATCCAAAAAATCAAAAAAAGTTATAATCAGAATATTAAAAACAAAAATTTCTTTTCCTATCCTATTACTACAACTTTTAGTAAGACTGGGTACATGAATTTGGATTGTGTATTAAATCCTGATAAAGCACAAACTAAGATCAATAACTGTCAAACAAAAACTAAACTAAATAATTCTCCTAAAGGTGAGTACTTAGAAGTATTCCTAGTTTTCAAAGGTGGAAAAAGCTTGGTAACAACCAAACAAATACAAAATTCTTATGAATGTAATTTTGTTTGGATTCCACTTAACCAAGAAGTTTTATTTGTTGCCAAAAGTAAGGACAATAACTATATTGGTTGGGAAGAAGTAGTTGTAAAGGATAGTTTAGTGGAAACAGACATAACCTTACAAGCAGCAAATGAGCAAGGCAACTATAAATCCATCCTAAATAGCTATCTCGATCCTGCGACTAGACTACAGTTTGCCAAAGAACAACAAGGAAAGTGTTGTGAAGGCTATTGGAGTAGTGATAGTGACACTACTACTATAAGTAATTAATATTCAAGAAAAGGGTGGCTTAACTTAAGCTGCCCTTTTTATTCCTTGCCATACATATTCCCCTTCTCAATACCATCTAAGACACCTTCTGTCACTAAATATCGAATAGATTTCCCATCTTTGCGCAACTTACGGATAAACGAAGATGAAATTTGCATCAGTGGTGCATCAAAAAGTTGGACACTAGGATGAGTTTGCAACTCTCCTAAATCATAATTAGGTCGATGATAAACATAGATAGAATAATCTCTAAGTAAGATTTCGTAGTTTTTCCATTTATGTAGTGTTCCTAGATTATCCCCCCCCATTATTAAGACAAAATCATGCTCAGGATGTGCTTCTTTTAGGTAAGTAAGTGTATCTACAGTATAAGAAGGCTTAGGCAAATCAAACTCAATATCGCAAGCCTCTAGCTTTGGCTCAGGTTCTACAGCAAGTGTTACTAAATGCAATCGATCATAATCATCTGCTAAGGTAGATCTTTTTTTGAGTGGATTGTGAGGAGTGACTACCATCCAGATTTTGTCTAGATCGCTATGCTGAACCATATAGTTAGCAATAATCAAATGTCCTACATGAATAGGATTGAACGAACCAAAAAATAATCCAATTTTCATATCTAATTATTGAGTTTAAACCAAAAAAAAGTAGCACCCGATAAGGTACTACTTTTTTTATTTTCTTTAAGCCTGACAAACTAGTTAAGTTTGAAACGAACAGGTAAGTTATATTTCACACGAACATTACGTCCACGTTGCTTACCAGGAGTCCATTTTTCAGACATTTTGTTCATCATTTTCACGATTCGAAGTGCTTCTTTTCCACATCCTCCACCAGGATCACGCATGATACTAGCATCTTTGATCTTTCCATCTTCCATCACTACGAAACTAACTACAGCCATACCTTCGATACCAGCTTCACGTGCCATTGCAGGATATTTAATATTCTTATAAATAAACTGTAGCAATTTTTTGTCAGCACACTGTTTCTTAGCAGCATCGTCACCAGCTTCATCTTCACAACCAGGGAAACGAGGCATTTGTTCTACTACTGCAAAAACTTCTGGCTCTTCTGGTTCTGGTTCTGGCTCTGGTTCCGGTTCTGGCTCTGGTATTTCTCCAGTTCCTCCTTCTACTCCTTCGCCATCATGATCTATATTGACCACTTCATCCTCTTCAACTTCTTGATCTTCCATCTCTTCTTCCTCCACTTCTTCCTCTACTGCCTCAATTTGTTGTGGCGGTGGTGGTGGCGGTGGTGGTGGTGGCGGTGGTGGCGGTTTTGGCGGTGTGTTTGGTGGTTCTTGAATCATTTCCTCCGGAATTTCAAGTAAATCGAGCCCCAAATCAGCTGTATAAGTAAATGCTGTCCAATTCATACATAGATAAACTATGAGTAATGAACTAGCTAATCCACCCATAAGCACTGAACCTGAATGCTCAAAAACTTGTACTTCCTTGTACTTACGTACAAGAGGAGATGCTCCTTCGGCAGTGTCATTGTATTTGTCTGGTAATGTATCTGCTTTTTTTTGTAGAAATGCTTTGAATCCAAATATACTTGCTGCTATAACTATAGCAATAGCAAGAACACCTATAAGCAATTCACGTCCACTTAACAGAGGTCCAGCATACAACAACATTCCGTCAAGTTGCAATCCTGTGGTAAACATACCGTGTACTGTTTTAGTTAAAAAATATAGTTTGTTAAACTATTCTTATTGTAATAATATCACTATTCTTTAGATAAAAAAAATCTTTGGGCTGTAAATATATAAATCAATAGGCCAATAACAACGCCAACTTCATTTGCCAACATATCTGCGGTATCAAAAGACCTATGAGGCAGAAGACCTTGTACATATTCTAAACTGATTCCGTAAGCTGAGGCCAAAATAGCCATCAATCCCAAAATCATAACATTTGAAGAGGTCCATTGTTTTTGTTTGGCTGCTCCAAATATTAATAATAAGGTCAAAATCGAATAAAATACCATGTGCCCTATCTTATCTACAGATAATAGATTAAAATCTATCTTAGGTATAGATGAAGTAGTTGACATAAAATAAATAATAGAGGCCCAACTTATAGCTGGTAAATAAAACCAGTATCGACTCCTAAACATTTATTTCTGCTTGATAAGCAGCTGCATCTAATAACTCTTCTAATTCTCCTACATCAGCAATTGAGATTTTAACCATCCAACCTTCTCCATAAGGATCGGTATTTACTAATTCTGGTGCATCTTCTAATGCTTCATTAACCTCAATAACAGCACCTGCTACTGGCATAAATAGATCAGAAACAGTTTTGACCGCCTCTACAGAACCAAACGGATCATCTTTTGGCAAATCGTCACCTTCTGCAAAAATATCTACATACACTATATCTCCTAATTCGCTTTGTGCAAAGTCCGTAATGCCAATATATGCTTCGTCTCCTTCGATACGAATCCATTCATGATCGGCAGTATATTTCAAATTTTCTGGAAACTCCATAATAAAAAAAGGTTAGGTTAAAAATATGTGTGTTGTCAAGGCACCAAAATTAAATTTTTTTTTTAACCTAACCGCAAAATCCTTCAAAAAAACCTTATGTTTTTATTTACATTAATATTAGATGTAGATGTTTTTGTTTTTGGTGTGCTCTCCCTCAAAAAAAAGACATTTTTTATTCACTATGGCAATTGATCCACTATAGACCTCAATACATCAGGAGTTAATTCGCTGAAATTCAAAACCATAGACTTTTGCAAAGTCTTTTCAGAAATAGTCTGATAAGAAATATAAGTGATATTATTTTGTCGCTTTATTAATAATATTCTATCATTTTGAGGGTTAAACTGCATATTCCATACATTATTGGTTGCCTCTAGCTTTAATAATCCTTTGTTTTTAGGTTGAAGGATATAAGCATTTAGCTCCTCATAAGTACCTACATCTAGAGTAATTTGTTTAGAAGAATTCCCTTGATTTCTAAATTTGCCTGAGTTGAACCCACTTGGCCTTAATATATAACGTTGCAATGTTTCCAAATTAGTTTGTTGCAGCAATACGCTATCTACAGCAAAAGGTGGCGTACTTCGCCTTCTACTCAACACTCGATCATTTCCTAGACTAAATTTAACAGAGAGTTTATATCTACATTTTACCGCCTTTCCTTTATGTTTAGCCGCTACAAAAGGATTGTAGGTGATTAGACTATCAAGAACTCTCAAAACCTCTTTGTCACAATCATCAGAAACAGAACGCAATACAATTGGTTTGCTAACAGTCCCATCCTCCATTACTATAAACTCTATCAAACAAGTCCCTGATATTTCATTTGCTCTAGCTACTTCTGGATATCGAATATTTTCATGAATAAATAAGCGTAGAGAATCATTTGCACAATTTCTCCGCTCAGTAGATGACTTTAACTCTCTACATACATTCCAATAAGGCATTTCTTCTACTATATTATATATAGTAGTATCTACTTGTGCAAAAAGGCATTGAGTCCCCAAAAGGAGAATCAATGCCATCAACTTGAAATAACGGAACATTTATCAGACTCTTTATATATTCTTAGAGTATGTCTAAAAATTAAAAAATGTTATTTACTG
>JAAEPD010000174.1 GCA_024222455.1 Aureispira sp. | reverse complement strand
CTCTTCTATTTTACTCCCTTTTTTCATAACACTAAGATAATTTTTTATTATCTTATATCAAACGCCTTGGCTATAATACATTAAAAATGGCTAATCCATCTTTTGCGTAACATCAGTTAGTAAGTAATTGCTTGTTAGTGGCTTTTACATTGAATGTATATATATGTATACAGTAAGATAATAATTTTTATTTATGATAATAAGTATGAATATTCATATTTGTGAATATTCATAAAAACTCTAATTAATATCTACCTAATATTGTTTATTGATAATTGTCAATGACAGCAAATCCAAAGTGTCTTATAATTGTACTGAAAAAGTTATGGAGTAAACATCCATACTTACTGCTATTTTTCATTAAAAGCTAGGCACTTATGAAGGTTTTATTTCTTTTACTTAGTATGGTGGGATGTGTTTTTTCTAATGCACAAACACATAATATTGGAATCCAAATAGGAATTTCAAATTATTTAGGGGACCTTACTCCGTCACAAAAAGCTTTTTTATATGAAAGTAATTTAGCAGTTGGCGTTTCTTACCAATATCAGATAACTCCCCGTTTTAGTGCCAAAACAACATTAACATATTGTAATTTATCAGGTAGTGATCATCATTTTGACAATGACCAAAAACAACGAAATTTAAACTTTCGTTCTGAGCTATATGAAATAGCCTTACTAGGCACCTTCAACTTTATTAAATTCAAGCCCCTTCAGGAAAAAATGTTTTGGACTCCATACATTTATGCTGGCATTGCAGGTTTTTATTTCAACCCCAAAACTCAGTTTAATGGAGATTGGGTTGAACTTCAACCTCTAGGTACAGAAGGTCAAGGTATACCAATTGATAAATTCACCAATCATAAAAAATATTCTCGTTATCAAGTTGCAATTCCATTTGGTTTTGGGGCTAAATTCTCTATGTCAAAACGCATTGATATAGCCTTAGAGGTAGGCACAAGAAAAACCTTTACAGATTATATTGATGATGTTAGTTTGAAGTATGTTTCACACTCTTTATTAGAGACACATAATGGTAGTCTTGCTGCTGAATTATCTAATAGAACATATACTTTAGAAGGAGAACAAGTTGACCTATCTAATCAAAAAAGAGGCTCACTAAAAGGAGATGACTGGTATTTTATTTCAAGTTTTACTATTAACTACACTATAGGGAAAATCCTTGAATCAGAAAAACCAGAAAAAACAAAAAAACGCAAATACATGCTCAATAAATGGCTTTAACTAAAATCATTTGTATTCCTGCTATTACCAGTTATCAAGGGATTTTTTCCTAATGATAACAAACCTAACATCCTTTATCTTTCAAAATAAAATAACATGGAAACTATATACATCTTCTATAGGAAAGGGTATGCTTTATTTTTAGCTTTCTTTTTTTTGACAGCCCTTCAAACCTTAAATGCTCAAGATTGGAAATGGGTTAATGGAAGCACAACATCTCAAACCTCAAGTACATTTGGAACAAAAGGTATTCCTGATCCCATTAATGGACCAGGTGCTAGAGAGGGAGCTGCAACTTGGATTAATGACACTGGAGATTTGTGGTTATTAGGAGGCTCAGGTTATGATAGTAGTGGAACTTTTGGTCGTTTAAATGATTTTTGGAGATACAATACTTCTACTGATGAGTGGACTTGGGTAAGTGGTGAAACTTGGGTGGGACAGCCAGGTATATATGGTACACAAGGAGTGCCTTCTCCAACCAACGAACCAGGAGCTAGAGATGATGCATTAACATGGGTTGATTCTGATGGTAATCTTTGGCTTATGGGGGGGTATGGGTATGCAGCAGATAGTTCTCTAGGTAGTCTAAATGATATTTGGAAATATGATTTTATAAATGGTGTATGGATTTGGGAAGGAGGGAGCAATCTTAGTAATCAAAATGGAGTTTATGGTACTATGGGAGTGCCTTCTACTTCAAATATTCCTGGTGGTCGTGCTTCAGCCTCAGTATGGGTTGATCCTAGTGAAAATGTTTGGGTATTTGGGGGGGTAGGATTTGACCAAGTTGGCTTCTATGGTATTTTAAATGACCTTTGGAAATATAATTTTTACTCTAATGAATGGACTTGGGTAAGTGGAAGTCAATCCGCCAATCAATCAGGAATTTATGGTTCGTTGGGGTTACCTGCTTCGTCTAATGTACCAGGAAGTCGATCTTCTTCTTCAGGTTGGGTAGATAATACAGGAAATCTATGGCTTTTTGGAGGAATGGGCTATGATGTAGTTTCTTATGGAAGCTTAAATGACCTTTGGAAATATGATCCTTTAACTAATGAATGGACTTGGGTTAAGGGGAGTAATGTTGCCAATGTTTCCACTAATTATGGTAATAAAGGGCAAGTAGATATTTCTTCCTATCCGGGTGGTCGATCTTCTTCTATGACATGGAAGGATCAATATGGAAAGTTTTGGCTTATGGGAGGGTATGGTAGAGCTACAGGTGGAGCCTATGGACAATTAAATGATTTGTGGCAATATAACCCTTCCAACAATAGTTGGGTTTGGGTAAAAGGTGATAACAGTCTCAACAATTATGGTGTATATGGAACATTAGGTGTATTTGATCCTCTAAACAAACCAGGAGCCAGAGAAAATGGCCAAACATGGACTGATTTTAATGGAGATTTTTGGCTTATGGGAGGATATGGTTATCCATCAACATCCCCTTTTGGCCAAATGAATGATTTGTGGAAATATGAGCCAAATCAAATCCCAATACTAACACCTCTTGATGATACCACTTTTTGTGAGGGTGCTACTGGATTTTCTTTACCATTGATGGTTGTAGATTTAGATAATGACCTTATTAATTTTGCCATTACTATATCTGACACTTCAGTAATAAGTCCAAGTTCTATTATCATTTCTCATTTGGGAGGCTTCTCTTATACCTTAACAGGGTCGTTTAAACCAGGAACAGGGTCCACTAATTTATACATCCAAATAGATGATGGGAATGGAGGTAATGATGATGATAATACAATCATCACAATAGGCAGTAATTCCTTTACTAGCCAAAACCTTTCTATTTGTTATGGAGATTCTATGTATTTAGCAAACATATTTCAAACCACATCAGGAACATACTATGATACTTTAAGTAATAGTATAGGTTGTGATATTGTGATTGAAAGTAACCTTACAATTGGTGGCTTTATAGGAACAACTTTAGTGGAAAATATCTGTCAAGGAGATTCCTATTCTTTTGAGGGGAATAGTTTATCTATTGCAGGTACTTATTATGATACTCTTACTGCTGCTAATGGTTGTGATAGTGTATTGGAGTTGAACTTAAATGTATTACCCACATTCTTTAACTCTAGTTCAGTAGATATTTGTGATGGAGATTCCTATTTCTTTGGGGGGAATAGTTTGTCCATTGCAGGTACTTATTATGATACTCTTGCTGCTGCTAATGGTTGTGATAGTGTATTGGAGCTGAATTTAAATATATTACCCACATTCTTTAACTCTAGTTCAGTAGATATTTGTGATGGAGACTCCTATTCCTTTGGGGGGAATACACTCTCTATAGCAGGTACTTATTATGATACTCTTGCTGCTGCTAATGGTTGTGATAGTGTATTGGAGCTAAACTTAAATGTATTACCCACATTCTTTAACTCTAGTTCAGTAAATATTTGTGATGGAGACTCCTATTTCTTTGGGGGGAATAGTTTGTCCATTGCAGGTACTTATTATGATACTCTTGCTGCTG
>JAAEPD010000173.1 GCA_024222455.1 Aureispira sp. | reverse complement strand
TAACAAGTATACCAGCTACTAGAATTACCCAAGCCAATGATAGTGGTAGGAATACTTTCCATCCAAGTCTCATTAGTTGATCATAACGATAGCGCGGAAATGCTGCTCTAATCCACACAAAAGTGAACAACATAGCTACAGCTTTAGCTCCAAGCCAACAACCACCAGGAACCCAATGTAGGATTGCAATATCTAGAGGAGGCAACCATCCACCAAGAAACAATATGGCGGTTAGACTACTCATTAGGATCATATTTGCATATTCACCTAGAAAGAATAGTGCGAATGCCATTGAAGAATATTCAACGTTATAACCAGCAACAAGTTCAGCTTCTGCTTCAGGCAAATCAAAAGGTGCACGGTTAGTTTCTGCTAGACAAGAAATAAAGAATAGAATGAAAAGTGGAAACAATGGAAGTACAAACCACACATTCTTTTGAGCAGTTACAATTTCAGTAAGATTCAATGATCCTACACACATAAGTACAGTGATCAAAATTAGACCAATTGATACTTCATAAGAAACCATTTGTGCTGCAGATCTCATAGCACCAAGAAATGCGTATTTAGAGTTACTTGCCCATCCTGCCATGATAATACCATATACACCAAGTGAAGAAATTGCGAATAGAAACAATACACCGATGTTTAGGTCACACAAAACTAGTCCTTCACCGAATGGGATTACAGACCAACTTAGAAGTGCAAGAAGGAAAGTCAAAATAGGAGCAACCAAGAAAACTACAAGGTTAGCATGACTAGGAAGTACATGTTCTTTAACCAATAGTTTAACCGCATCAGCAATAGGTTGAAGGATACCAAATACACCAACAACACTAGGACCTTTACGACGTTGCATTGAACCCATTACTTTACGTTCTACAAGAACCATAAAAGCAACAGCAAGCAACAATGGTACTACCAAACCAAGAATTTTAATTACAATACTTGTAAGATACATGGTAAATATACTTATTTACAATTTAGGTACTTTATTACGTACTCTAGCTAGTTAAGCTCACTAGAGCGGAATACATAATAAGTAGTACGAGAGTACTCTCCCGGTAACTGTATACCTATACTATAACACCTATTGCTCGAGTTCTCGCAAGAATACGAAGACAATAACTAAATATAGATATACAAGCACAACTAATGCTGAGAGAAAACTCGCACTAGAAGTACCATAATAATAAGTTAGTAAGATAAAAATAAACTGAATACTAGCCTCTAGGGATCATAGGCCTTTATATTCTAGTTATTAGTATAGATAATCTTTACTATATGAGCCAGAGTAGACTTGAACTACTGACCACACGCTTATCAGGCGTGCACTCTAACCAACTGAGCTACTGGCTCTTGGGCTCTATTTCAATAAAATCACGCTCGGAAAGACTCGAACTTTCAACCCTCAGATCCGTAGTCTGATACTCTATCCAATTGAGCCACGAGCGCGTAGTTTCTTAAGCTATATTAGTTTATACTCATAATAACTATCGGAGTAGCGAAAAAAGGGACTCGAACCCTCAGCCTCTGCCTTGGCAAGGCAGCGCTCTACCATTGAGCTATTTTCGCGGGACCCCCAAAAGTAGTTCTATCATAAATTGATAGCTTTTGGAAGTACCCATCTTGCAAGACGGGTGAACTTTATTTTATTAAAGAACACTAGGCGTATAACTATTATTAACTAAAAACTATAGAAACTCCTGATCAAGAGTTGCTAAGTTAGTCTTTGCTTAAATCCTACACTCTAGTGAATAGAGCTAAGATAACTTTAATTATACACTTACAAACTAATTATTTAGTGTAGGTGAATTGCTTCGTTCAAGTAGATACATGTTAGAATAGTAAACACATAAGCTTGTAGACAAGCAACACCAATTTCTAGTCCAGTTAGTGCAAATACAACACCAAATGGGAAAATTGAAGCTACGCCAAGTAGACCACCAACACCAAGCATAGTCCATGAGAATCCACTTAGAATTTTAACTAGAGTGTGACCTGCCATCATATTAGCGAAAAGTCGAACACCAAGACTCAATGGACGGAAACAATATGAAACAATTTCCAATACAACTAGTAGAGGTGCCATTGCAATTGGCGCACCTGAAGGCCAGAAGAAGCTTAGGAAATGCAAACCATGAGTATAAATTCCAATCAAAGTCAAACCAATAAATAGAGAAATTGACAAACCAAAGGTTACTACAAAATGACTAGTTACGGTGAAACTGTAAGGTACCATTCCAATCAAGTTAGAGAAAAGAATAAAACTAAATACAGTGAAGATAAAAGGAAAATACGCGCGACCAGCTTTACCCACTTGGCCTTCTACTAGATCGCAAACAAAAGTATAGATCATTTCCACAACAGATTGCCAACGAGATGGTACAATTCTACCTCCTTCTGCGGTTACCATTTGAAATAGGCTAAGAACTAGACCTACAACCAATAGCATGTACAATGAAGAATTAGTAAATGAATAGTATACATTCCCACTATGCAAAGGAATCAAAGTAATAATATTAAATTGTTCCAACGGTGAATAAATCATAAATAAACTTTATGCACTTAAGATATAAAATAATTACTAAATACAAGTAATACAAATATCTTTTATAATAAATACTACCATTTCTGTCGAATACAGAAACTCGGTAGTTCCGGTAACTTAATTAAATAAGAAACCTTAGGCTAAATTATACCTAATAGAGTCTTAAAGGAATACTCTGGATCTCTCGGTATAACTTATTACTAGTATTTATATACTAGCATAACCAATAAATGGTAGGGTAAAGTATAATATATATACTTTTTATAATACTAAGCCTTATTAGAGCTTAAGTACTTATAGTTCGCTAGGCTCGATAGAGCTTAGGCGCCACCCCACCAGTAAATTGATACAAATAGAAATAGCCATACTACATCAACAAAATGCCAATACCAAGCAGCAGCTTCAAACCCGAAATGGTGAGAACGGGTGAAGTGATTCTTGATTAGACGAACTAGGCAAATGGTTAGGAAAATAGTTCCAATTAGCACATGGAATCCGTGGAATCCAGTAGCCATAAAGAAAGTTGACCCGTAAGCCCCATCTGAAATTGAGAAAGGTGCTTCCATATATTCTAGTCCCTGAAATGCAGTAAAGGTTGCAGCCAAGATAACAGTAACTACCAATGACCAAATCGCTTGTGATCTCCACCCTGCTAGAATAGCATGATGCGCCCAAGTTACAGCAGCCCCTGAAGACAATAGAAGAATAGTGTTCAAGAAAGGAACATCCCAAGCACTAAGTACTTCAATACCTACTGGAGGCCATACACCACCAATTTGTATTCCTGGTGCCATACTTGCATTGAAAAAAGCCCAAAAGAATGCAAAGAAAAACATTACTTCAGAAACAATAAACAAAATCATTCCCCAACGGTGACTAACTTGTACCGCATGAGTGTGGTGACCTTGAAAAGTTGCTTCAGTTACAATATCTCTCCACCATACAAACATCACATATAGGATCATACAGAACCCAGTGTAGAACATAGTACTACCACCTTCATATGAATGCATAGTCATTACACCACCAGTAGTAGTGGTCAATGCACCTAGAGCAGCAAAAATTGGCCAAGGACTTGGATCAACAAGATGGAAAGGGTGCTTTTGAACAGCCGCCATATAAAATCTTTATATATTATAAGCCATTACCTATTAACTAATTAATAAGTAAGGATTTTTAGCTTAAACTAGTATACTAGACACCAGAATAATACTAACAAATAAACCTCTAGGAAATCCTAAAGTAATAGACCTACAGCAGATATGCTATAAGTCGTACAGAAATTTACATTTCTTCCATTTGGTTTGATACCCATTCTAGATATTCATCTAGCTTCACAGCTTCTACAACAATTGGCATAAATCCATGGTTTACCCCACAAATTTCACTACATTGTCCGTAGAACACGCCTTCACGGTTGATGAACATACTAATTTGGTTCAATCTTCCTGGCATTGCATCGCATTTCACTCCAAGTGAAGGAATTGCCCAGCTATGAATTACATCAGAAGCAGTCATCAATACACGAATATGTGTATTAATAGGTAGAACTACACGATTATCTACTTCCAATAGTCTCAATTGACCAAGTTCAATTTCATCATCAGGTATCATATAACTATCGAAAATGATAGATTCTCCGTCAACACCAGAATAATCTGAATATTCATAAGTCCAATACCATTGACGACCAATTACTTTCAAAGTTAGTGCTGGGTCCGCCATTTCATCTGCTGAATACAACAAAGCAAATGATGGAACTGCAATAATCAATAGAACAATAGTAGGAAACATAGTCCAAATGATTTCAATAGTTTGTCCATGAACAATCAACTCAGGCATTGGGTTACGAGTATGATGGAAATGATAAATTGTTCTAAATAGCATCCAACTTACGAATCCTACAATAAAACAAATGATAAACATGATATCATGGTGCAAATTAATAATACCTTCCATAATAGGTGAGGCAGGATCTTGGAAAGTTTTTTGCCAAGGAACTGCGAATTCAGCCAAAGCTACGGTAGGAACCGAAACAAAGATCGGAAAAAGTTTAAGCAACATACAAACAAAAACCAGTTATAATTATTATCTAATATATAAATAATATACTAGACAATAGAACAAATTATTTATATTTAAACTAAAAGAATAAATAACCCTAGTATTAAACTAACTATAGATAATTTGTTAAAAAGAAATAAAATTATACTAGTATCTAGTATTAAACTACTAGACACTATTAATTTAACCTCCCCAAGTTGGAATCGAACCAACGACCAAATGGTTAACAGCCATTTGCTCTACCCCTGAGCTACTGGAGAGAAAATGCTATAAGACTTAAATAAAAAAACTAATTCCTAAACTTAACAGTCTAGCTAAGTCATTAATATAAGTGTTACAGCACCTCTTTAAAATTTACAAATAATAAATATTAAATGTAATTTATTTGCTTAATATCTCTATTAAGATAATTCTAGTGTTAGACCAAAAGACTTAAATTTCATAAAAGAATAACCTATACAAGTTTAAATACCGTATAATTAGCGTCATATAGAGCTTTAGAGCACATTAAATGCACATACTAATGCTACGGTACTAAACATCATAAAAAAAGCAGTATAAGAGCGTTTTACGTCTCTAATCTAGTTATTCTTGAGTACGAACTTTTAGAACAGTCTTCGAGAATTCACGCGCATTTTGATCTGCAGGGTCTTGTCTTCTTACAGAACGAGTCTTATGAAGAGTCAACATAATTGCACCAATCATTGCTACCAATAGAATCAAACTCGCAAGAATAAAATAGTAGAAGTAATAGGTATAAACCAATTGACCTACAGCTTCAATAGGGCTAACAGTGTCAACTAGTTTTCCCCAATCTACCCATTGTGGTTGATTATAAGTTTGTTGATAATAAGATGCTTGTAGTGAATTCAATTCACCCATAAGATTATTCAATTGAGCTGATTGTGAAGAAATATCTGAGAATCCTAGTTTAAAAGTAATCAAAGAAATAAAACTATTAAAATAAAATTCTGCCCATACTCCAATACTCTGTAGAAGACTATATCCAATTTCTGGATTAAATTGTAGATTAGGAATCAAATCTTGATCTACAACTAGTAGTACTTCAATAATGAAAATAAACCCGATCAATCCGCCAATGGGCAAATATCGAAGTGTATTTTCAGTCAATTCAGTAATTTTAATATTCAACATCATAACTACAAATAGGAACAATACAGCAATTGCTCCAATATATACTACAAGAAATAGCATTGCAAAGAAATCAAGTCCCAATAGCAATAGTAGTCCTGATGCATTAACGAATACAAGAATCAAAAATAGAACAGAATACACAGGGTTTCTTGAACTAATTACCATGGTACTACACACAAGTGCGAGACTAGAAAACAAAAAGAAAAGTACTTGTTCAACTGACATATATAAATTCTTATTAAATAGTTAATCCTAAACTTAACAGTCTAGTTTAAATCCTATACTCTTAAGGAGCATAGCGACCTAAAGTCTAAGTAAACTATCTATAGTTTTAAAAAGGTAATTTATTAAATACAAAAACCTAGTGCTAGTTTTTCTGTCACCAAAAATATAGGTGCCGGATAAGCAGCCAAGAATACAGTAACCGCCATTGTAGTTGCAATTACCCAAGCTTTGGATGCATCTAGACTTTCAAATTGTAGTGTTTGTTCAGTCTTGTCAAAATACATAATTTTAATAAATCGTATATAATAAAAAGAACTAACAACACTAGTCAATACTCCTACAACAGCAAGTGGGTACAAAGATGCACTCAATGCAGCGAAGAATAGATAGAATTTGCTCATAAATCCAGCTAGCGGTGGAATTCCTGCCATTGAAAACATAGTCAATGATAGGGTAATAGCTAGAACTGGGTTTGAAGTCGCAAGTCCTGAAAGATCTTGAATGTTTTTAATAGATTTTCCATTTTTAGTTCTAATTGAAAGAACTACACCAAATGTAGTCAAACTCATAGTCATATAGATTACCATATATACAAGCATTGATTGTAGCCCATCAACAGTTCCACAAGCCAATCCAATCAATAGATATCCAATATGTCCAATTGAACTATAAGCTAGAAGTCGTTTAATATCATTTTGTCCCAAAGCACCAAAAGCTCCAACACACATAGAAGCTAGACTACATAGTAGTAGAATAGATTGCCATGAGTTTAGTAGATCATAGAAAGTAAACAAAAGAATTTTTGCAAACAATCCAAGAATAGCTAGTTTTGGACAAATAGCAAAGAATGCAGTTACACTAGTTGGTGCTCCTTGATATACATCAGGTGCCCACATATGAAATGGAGCTGCAGTCAATTTAAACAAAAATCCAACACACAAGAAAAGAATTCCTACAAGCAATCCACTTGAAGAAACAACAGGCATACTTGCAATGCCTGTTAGAAGTTTAGCAAGATCTTCAAGATTAGTCAATCCAGTAAAACCATAAATCATGGTACAACCAAAAAGAAGAATACCTGAAGCAAATGCACCTAGAACAAAATATTTCAAACCTGCTTCTGTAGAGAATTCAGAATCTTGTTTAGATGCAGCAATTACATAAAATGCTAGACTTTGAAATTCAATTGTCAAATAAATACCAATCAAATCATATGAAGATACCATTAGAAGCATACTACATGATGACAAAAGAATCAAAACCATATATTCAAATGAATGAATACCTTCACGCACAAGATAATCCAAAGAAAGAAGAATAACACTAATTACACTCAAAAGAATAATTACTTGAAGAAAAAGACTAAACGAGTCAATTCGCAAACAATTATAAAAGAATACCATTTCATGAACTGGACCAGTTACCAACAACAAAATTGTAGTACACAAGGTTAGAATAGTCAACCAACCAACGTTTACTACCAATGTATTTGATGGGTGTTCTGGTACATTAACGCCATAAACTAGTAGCAAGCAAGCAGCAAATGCAATAAAGCTCTCAGGGATAATGCCTAGAAAGTCGTTTTCAAATAGACTCAAAAAATCCATTGTAAATACTTTATAATTCTTAGTTTATATACAATAATATCTAACTTAATATTATATGTATTAGCAAATATACTTAATACTTTTATAATACTAAAGACTCAGATACTATAATACATATAAATCTAATTACTTACTCTACCTATGCTCACTCAAGAGCGCTTGAGCGCAGCTTAAGGCCCTAGCGAGCGATAGCGAACTAGAGTAGTGAAAGTTATAATTATATAACTTATTTAATCAAGTTCACCGTAGAGTAAGTGACTAGACTAAGAAAACTACACAATAAAGTTATTATGTAATTCTGCACTTCATATTCTAATTTTGATAGAAGTAGATGTGCGCT
>JAAEPD010000172.1 GCA_024222455.1 Aureispira sp. | reverse complement strand
GTTAGGATTTTTTATATGCAAAATTAAAACTAATTGTGCGGGGATAGATATATCAAACTAAAACCAGTTTAAGTTCAGTATGTTAGTTGTAATATGGCCAAGCTAAAAATAAAATGAGAGGGAGAAAAAAAATACCAACAAAGGTTAAGGAGTTGAAAGGTACTCTTGCAAAGTCTCGGACAGTGGGAAACGAGATGGAGACTTCGGCAGTTGTCTCAATGCCTTCAGCTCCCTCCTTTCTCAATAAACAAGGTGCAGACGAATGGGACTTAGTCACTAACGAACTAGCCAATATTAAAATGTTACACTTGACTGACTTATCAATCTTAGCAGCCTATTGTAATGAGATAGGTATTTACAGAGAGATAGCTCAAGAGTTACAAGGCAACTTTACAGAGCAGACCGTTGACAAAGATGGTAGGTTAAGGTCTAGTAAGATTGCTCCTAAGTATAAGGTAATGCAAAACGCTTTACAAAATGCAATGAAAATTGCTACGCAATTTGGATTTACTC
>JAAEPD010000171.1 GCA_024222455.1 Aureispira sp. | reverse complement strand
ACGAGTCGAGACAAGCCAGTTGCTGTTGCTTGATGAACGGTTGTTAATAAATAATCTGTGTATAAGTCTAATTTATCTTGCATCTCATAAAGTTAAACTTTCTACCTTACTTTTACTAAATCTATGCGTAACTTGAGTTAGTTAGTAGTTAAACTAATAGATGTTAGAATTTAGACTACAATAAAATCTTAGTTAACATGCAACTATCATCTAAAAAGTCTAATATCTAAATACTAAAAACAACGTGAATCTAATATCTATATTAAACTACCCTACTTTGTATTTATCACCATCAAAATACTCATCATAAGCGTCTTCGTTAGAATTGGCAACAATTGCAATCACAATTCCTACAACAATTAGAGCTACTTTGAATATAAAACCAGGGAGCTGACCAAAAGTATCGATCCAAGCCATAAAACTGAACTTGAGTCCTACTAAATTGATAGAAAGAGTGACTGCTCCTATTAAAAATAATAAAAACCCTAATAAGGTCCATCGTACACGCTTAGTCATGATTATGCTTTTTTATAATTTAGTTTAGGTATCATCTAATAGTCTATGTATTTTTGCACTTTATCAATTAAAAAAGAATGATCCTCCTTTTCTAATTGTTAACAAAACTTCAAAGACTAATGTTGAGCACAAAAATACGATTATTTTTTGAACTTAATGCACAGTCTATTTATTGAGTATTTTTAAGTACTTTTGTTATACTATTTGAATTAATGTACTCTTTATGATAAAACTAATTGAATGCCCTAGAGATGCTATGCAAGGGCTAAAAGAATTTATAGGCACAGAAACCAAAGCTAAATACATCAATCAGCTACTAAAAGTTGGTTTTGATACTATTGATTTTGGTAGTTTTGTGTCACCTAAAGCCATTCCTCAAATGCGAGACACTGCCAAAGTGCTAAAAGCATTAGAGTTAGATAAAACTAAAAGCAAGTTGCTCTCTATTGTAGCTAATCGTAGAGGTGCGGAAGATGCATGTCAGTTTGATGAGATTAATTATCTAGGTTACCCTTTCTCTATTTCTGAGACTTTTCAGTTGCGTAATACTAATGCTACAATAAAAGAGTCACTCAGGCGCTTAGAAGCTATTCAGAAATTATGTCAAAAACATAACAAAAAGTTGGTTGTCTATGTGTCAATGGGTTTTGGCAACCCTTATGGTGATGCTTGGAATGTGGAAATCGTACAAAAATGGGTAGACCAATTGGCGGATATGGATATCAAGATTTTATCTTTATCAGATACAATAGGAAGTGCTAGCAAAGAAACTATTAGCTATTTGTTTGACAACCTTATTCCTCCTTATCCAGATGTAGAGTTTGGTGCTCATTTTCATACTCGTCCAGACGAATGGGAAGAAAAAATTGAGGCAGCTTATGAGAATGGTTGCAAACGTTTTGATGGTGCCATAAAAGGTTATGGTGGTTGTCCTATGGCTAAAGATGACTTAACAGGTAACATGCCAACTGAAAATGTAATTTACTACTTCAAAAACAGAGATATAGACTTAGGTCTCAACCACGAAGCTTTTGGAAAAAGTATGCAATTGGCTTTAGATGTTTTTCCGCAACAACATCAAATATTGCATTAATATAATGCACCAAAACAAAGCAACATAGCATCTCCTTATGGTACAGGCTATGAACAAGTTGAACAAAAAGGTAAGCACATATACCTTTTTCAACAAAAATTTATTTATAATTGCAGGTATAACCAGCAATATTCAACTATAAATCATTTACTAATGAAAATTGTATTTAATATAATTTTATTAGCGGTATCTATTGGACTTATTTACTTATTAATAGAGAGCATCCGCAAACCAATAGATTTCACGAACACTCGTGACCATAGAGAAGAAGTCGTTAGAGCTCAACTCAAAGACATTGCAGAATTGCAAAAATTGTACAAAGGCTTACGTCAAACCTTTGCCAATGACTTTGATTCACTCAAGTTAGGTTTAGTTTCAGATACATTTTATGTAGAAAAAATGGTTGGAGATCCTAATGATACTACTACCCAAATGATTACTGAGGAAATAAAGATTCCTGGTAAAGATTCTCTATTAAGTTGGATCCGCGAAAAAGGCAGCGATGCTAGTATCGATGAATATTTTGAGAATATTCGCAAAGTTCCTTTTTCTGATGGTGTATTATTTATGATGGCTACAGATAGTGCTATTGTAGATGGCACAGATAGTTTGATGGCACCTACTTTTGCAGTAGGTACACAAATCAAATCATATATGCCTGAGTACCCAAAAGAAGATTTTGCGATTTATGATCCAAACTATAACCCAGATAATGTTAGAAGAGTAGGTGATCTAAAGAAAACTACAACATCTGGTAATTGGTAGAGATTACACATAACATATTTGAAGAAGATTTTAATAAGCAATTAGCGCATACATATAACCTATCTGTTCTTGTGGGAGCAGATAGGTTGTCTTATTTGATAGCATCTCAAAAACAGGTGCTAGCCATTCGTACTTACAAGTTAGCGACATCGCCTCTCAACCAAAATGCAAAATCACCAATCCAACAATTGTTGGTAGAAGATAGTGTACTTCGAGAAAAATTTAGGAGTATAAAAATAGGGATAGTATCCAATAAGTTCACACTAGTTCCCAATAGTCTATTTGAAGAAGAAAGTGCTGAAATTTATTTAAATACCAGTGTGAAAATCCCTAAAAAGCATAAGGTTTCTTTTGATCGTATTTCTGCATTGCAAGCAGTCAATGTTTATGCATATGATTATTCTTCGATAGAACATCTGTTAGCCTATTTTCCTAAAGCTACGTTTTACCACAATACTACAGGTTTACTAGATAATTTCATTAGCAACTTTGCTAGTGATACTAAAGATGTTTTTATCAATATTTATGCTCATCAGCTAAGCATCACAGTATTAGATAGAGGACAACTCCTTCTCCACAATATATTTGAGTTCAAATCATCAGAAGACTGCCTTTATTATATCTTGTTGGTTTATAAACAACTAGCATTAAACACTAAAAAGCATGCAATCTATGTAGCTGGTGAGTTAATGAAGGACTCAGAGATTTATAATATGCTTTATAAATACATCCGAAACATCCACTTTGTTGCCACTCCTAATTTTTATAATTTTGGGACTAAGGTTAAACAACTTTCTAGCAACTTCTTTTTTGATTTGTACAGCCTCAAGTTATGCGAATAATTAGTGGTAAATTCAAAGGTCGTCGATTTGACCTACCTTCTAGCAAATGGAAGACTCGCCCTACTACTGATATGGCCAAAGAAAGCCTTTTCAATATCCTAATCAATCAATACGAACTGTCTGATATAACTGTACTAGATCTATTTTCGGGTACAGGCAATATTGGATACGAATTTATATCTAGAGGTGCAGCTCATGTTACTTTTGTAGACAAGTTTGCTGGTTGTTCTCGCTATATAGAAAACATGTGTAAAGACTTAGGAGTAGAACAAGAGGCTCTAATTGTTAAAAATGATGTTTTTCGCTTCCTAAATTCGACAACTAAGACCTACGATATTATATTTGCAGATCCCCCCTACCAACTCAAAACAATACCCCAAATTGCTCAATTAGTATTCGAACGAAAACTGCTCAATCCTAATGGATGTTTGATAATAGAACACGATGGAGGGCAAAACTTTAAGAATCATTCTAATTTTGTGCAATTTCGTCAGTATGGACAAAGCTATTTTAGTTTTTTTGAATAACTTTGCAGCTCTAAAATAATTCATTCGTTTTGAATGGATTTTATCATGAAGTAGTTTAAGAATAGAGTTTAAAATAGGCTTTGACAATTTATTTTTAAACAACTTCAATACACCATACTATATTAAGTATCAAGAAATGAAGAAACATTGGTGGAAAGTCTTAACCGTTATTCTATTATTCTATGTACTCTTGGCAGGGTTACTAATTCCATTAGGTGTAGGTATTTATAAGGTAAGTCCTGTAAGTCTTAATGCTGGCCAAGCTGTAGATCTAAAGGTTTATGCATACAACGCCGTTTATGATAATACTGAAAACATAGATGCTCGTATTCGCATAAACCCTAACGAAGCAATCTGTGCTAGCGAAATAAACACCATTAGCAGCAATAGTCTTTCCATCAAATTCAATATACCTTATGGAAAATTGCCTATAGAGGTAGTGGATAAAACAGGTAAAAAATCTCCATTTCCCCTACTAGAAATCTATGAACCTCAAAATGGGTACACCTCTCTAGAGTCAGCTGTTTTTATCAAGCAAGCTGCAGCACCAAATGGAGACTCTACAAGTTTAGACCTTTGTAAAGCCGAAGCATTTCCTGCTGACACAAACACCAACTTCCCTTTTCTAAATATTCTAGAAGAAACTATCCGTAATCTATTCTTCCATGTACCCATGTGGTTCGGGATGATGCTTATTTTATTACTATCAGTTATTTCAAGTATTCGAATGCTGCAACAGCCTGATAGAATAGAGCATGATATAAAAGCATCTTCTTTTGCAACAATAGGAGTCTTGTTTGGAATACTTGGAATTATAACGGGAGCACTTTGGGCAAAAAATACTTGGGGAGCTTATTGGAGTTGGGATGTCAAACAGAATACATCCGCTGTAGCTCTACTCATTTATTTAGCTTACTTTGTGTTGCGTAGTTCTTTTGATGATATAGATAAACGTGCTCGAATTTCTGCTATCTATAATGTTTTTGCATTTGCTACCCTTATTCCTTTGCTTTATGTAGTGCCTAGAATGGCAGATAGCTTACATCCGGGAATGGGAGGTAATCCTGCATTTAGTAGTTATGATTTGGATAGTACTATGCGTCTAGTTTTCTATCCAGCAGTTATAGGTTGGACATTACTAGGATTTTGGTTGGCTACTTTACTCACTAGAATAGAACGAATACGTCAGAAAAAGTTGAGCTTATATTAAATACTTAAACAATCAAAAACCCTAAAACAATCTGCTGTTTATCAACCACTTAAATGACAAAATGATCTAAACACTTTCGTTTTAGTATTTAGACTACTTAAAAGTTGAATCATCAGCATGAAATATAATTTTGAAAAATTCTTTTTTTTAGAAAAAAATATCATTTTTATACTCTTGAAATGAAAAAGCATAATATAATATTGGCAATTCTAGGAGGAATATTACTTCCCCAACTACTAATGGCTCAAGATGCTGTTAAGACAGATTACATGAACAACATGGGTAAAATCTATGTAGTAGTTGGAGTGCTCACAATCATATTTGTAGGCATTATATTCTTTCTTATCTACTTAGAACGGAAAGTTGCCCGATTAGAGAATCAAGATTTTGAAGACTTATAGTGTCTAACTCTTTATAAAACTTAACCAAAAAATTATGTCTGATAAACACTATAGTTTTTTTGAAGGTGTTGAAAAATACTTTGAAAAAGCTGCGCCAATGACAAACCTTCCAGAAGGTTTATTGGAACAAATCAAAGGCTGTAATTCAGTCTATCGTATGAAATTTCCAGTCCGTATGGATGGAGATATTAAGGTAATAGAGGCTTACCGTGTACAACACTCTAACCACCGCTCACCTACTAAAGGTGGTATTCGTTACAGTCTTGGTGTAAACCAAGATGAGGTAATGGCTTTGGCTGCCTTGATGACTTACAAATGTGCTGTAGTTGATGTACCTTTTGGAGGTGCTAAAGGTGGTGTAAAAATTAATCCTAGAGATTATACCGAAGCTCAACTAGAAACTATTACTCGTCGTTATGCTACAGAGTTGGTTCGCAAAAACTTTATCGGTCCTGGTCTTGATGTACCTGCTCCAGATTATGGAACAGGTCCTAGAGAAATGGCTTGGATTATGGATACTTATGCTACACTCAAAAATGGCGAAATCGATGCTGCTGGTTGTGTAACAGGTAAACCTGTTGGACAAAATGGTATTGTTGGTCGTACAGAAGCTACTGGACGTGGAGTATACTACGGTATCCGTGAAGCTTGTTCTTTTGAAGCAGATATGGCTGACCTTGGATTGACTGCTGGTATCAAAGGAAAAACTATGGTTATCCAAGGTTTAGGAAACGTAGGTTCTTATACTGGTACTATTTCTCAAGATGAAGGTGGTGCAAAAATCATTGGTATAGCAGAGTATGAAGGTTCTATCCATAAAGAAGATGGTATAGATATTCATGAGTTGCTTAAGTTCCGTAAGGAAACTGGTTCAATCATGGGCTTCCCTGGTTCTACTGCTCTTCCTCATCGTGGATCTGCTCTAGAATTAGAATGCGATATTTTAGTGCCAGCGGCTTTGGAAAACCAAATCAATGGCGAAAATGCTCACAACATCAAAGCTAAGATTATAGCAGAGGCAGCTAATGGACCTGTAACTCCTGAAGCAGAAGCTATTCTACTCAAAAAAGGTTGCTTGATTATTCCTGATATGTATGTAAATGCAGGTGGTGTAACAGTATCTTACTTTGAGTGGCTTAAAAACTTGTCGCATATGCGTTTTGGCCGTATGCAAAAACGTTTTGATAGTAACCGTTATGACCTATTGGTTAACTTGGTACTTCAAATGACAGGTAAAGACTTGAGCACAAGTGAGCGTAAATTATTGACTTCTGGTGCTGATGAGCTTGATTTAGTTCGTTCTGGATTGGAAGAAACAATGGTAAATGCTTATGCAGGTATCCGCGACACTTGGAAAGGTAACGACAAGATTGAGGACTTACGTACTGCTGCTTTCGTTTATGCGATCAACAAGATCGGTAGCGATTATCAAGCATTAGGTATCTGGCCTTAGTAGATTACTACCTAAGAATTATATATGGGTTGATACTTCAGAGAAGTATCAACCTTTTTTATGTTTTTGTTCTAACAGAAAAAGAACTTACTTCCTTGTGAAATAAGTTCTCTACGGTCAACTCTGAAAACCCTTTGCTCAAGGGATTCTATAAATCTTTTATATACTAATAGTATAACTATAGTTATTAATTGTTACAGTAGCCGCTCCATTTCCTAAAAAGTTGATAGATCCAGTAATAGTAGTAGACAACCCACCTGATTCAGAGGCATTAAGAGTGAATGTAGCATCACCACTAGCTATAGTGTAATTGCTTTTATCGACATGTACATTATTAAAATTTAAAGTCAGTGCAGTAGTTACACTTTTACTTCTTTTCACAGCAATAGAAGCTCCCGAAAAGGCATGACTACCATTTAGGATAAGTTGTGGTTGACTAGGTAAGATATCAGTAGCGACCAAGTTGCTAGAACCTGATCCTTTATGCTCCATTCTAGGGCCAGTGTAGCTTCCTTTTCGGCTAGAATTAAAATTGAAAGACTGTGGTAAGACTCCATTACACACTACCTCCCAGTCATAGCTCAAATCATAGTCATAAGCTCTCAAGCCGCCTT
This sequence comes from Aureispira sp., assembly GCA_024222455.1. Lineage (GTDB taxonomy): Bacteria > Bacteroidota > Bacteroidia > Chitinophagales > Saprospiraceae > JAAEPD01. The sequence goes on along the minus strand of JAAEPD010000171.1, from coordinate 4,379 downwards.
TACTAATCTTTAGGGTGCTGTCTCCTTTATAATTGCAATTTGACTGATAATTACTATATTCTTCCTTGCTAAGCTGAGTTACATCGCTTACCTCTTGGGTCATTCCTCCATCTTCTGCCTTTAGTAATGTTTCTATAGTTTCAGCAGTTTCCTCTTCTGTCAGAATAGTAGACTCTTGTTGAGTCGTGTTTTGTTGTAAGGTGTCTGCTGCTTTTTTGCAAGAAGTAGTAGAGAATAATCCAATAACTAATACCATCAATCCGATAACTTTGATTCCTGTTTTCATTGTCTTTGTGTTTTGTTTGGTTAAATACTTTTTTGAGTAAAATCTTTGTGTTTGTATATCTTACATTCACAAATAACCAACAAAAACAAAGGCCGATCAAATAACTTCAACAAGTGGTAAGTATCGCTCAACCAATGGTAATATATTCTCAATCTAGAATATTAAAACTTTATCCCGAAACAACTCTCTCAACTCTGGAGGCACCCCAAAATGCTCATCCATATAGCGATCCAACTCATCTTTTGTTTGTTTAGACAATAGCTCACTAACAGATTCTAAGACCTTTCCACTAATCATATAAGGTGTCATTTCAAAGAGCATATCGCTGCCATCACACTCTGCATAAATCTGATATTCCTCCTGCTCTCCTATCTCCTCTCCCGAAAGCAAACAGTTCGATAACCAATCATTGGTTTCTGTATTCTCACTTGTCATCAAATCATAACGCTGCTGTTGTTGCATATTTTGCATAAAGTACTGCTCGATGCTTTTCAAGGATTCTTTAGATAGATTCTCTCGCATTTTTTCGGCACAATCGGTACAAATAGCATGTTCAAATATAGTTTCTTTTACATTATAATGCTTATTGTATTTCACAGCCTTTTCTATCATATAACGCACTCCCTCCTCCAGTAAATACTTATCACACAAAGAACAATTACTAAAAGGAGCTTCGGTATCTTCCGAGTAAAAGAGTTCATCTAATTTACGTCGTTTATAGTTGCGATGTTCTTCCATATAGCTTAATTTTGGTATTGATTATATTAGTTTTAAAGATAAACAACCTTTCATGAAATTACAATTTCTTATATTAATAGTATTCTTTGCATTTTGTTCAAACAGAAGTCAAGCTCAAGACCATTGGAAGACTAAAGAATACCAATTTATTGCTTATGACAAAATTCCTACTTGGTCTGGAGTTATCAGTAGTTGGTCAAACAAAGTACCTAAAGTACATTTATATAATAGAACTAAGTATAAAGGCCATGCTGATTTTGTATCCAAAGGCCTAAAAACAGGAATCACCTTTGCTCAGTTCAAAGATCGAGTCAAAAGCCCTAATTACCGTCAGTATATCCCTTTTTTCCTGTATGATTTGCGCAAAATGCCTATTCAGATAAGTGGAACAACCTACAAATGGGCATTAAGAATGGAAGATTACCGCTATGAGGACAATGCTAGCGAATTGGCCTTAACAGTCCTCAAAACAATACATACTGTTTATAAACATCTCCTAAAATCTGATGATAAAGTAGGTAAAGGCATAATTATTCTAGCCACTTCAGGGACAGCTCGCCCTAATACCACAGCCAAAGGTTTACTCAACAAAAATGGTTATCCCAACAAAACGATTACAGAACTTATACAATTAGCAGAAAATGCTAGTTCTCCTAAAAAAAGTGCTAGTAAAACAACTACAAAATCTTCTTCATCATCAAAAGGAAAAGTAAAAATATTGAACGAAGGTACTGCTTATGGGTATATCAAATATGTAAAAGCAGGTCAAGAAAAAACTACTAGTAGTAACTATCAAAACATCCTAGTTTACGAACAACTTCCTTATCGTGTGCCTATTGCCAATGGTATTATTACATTAGAACCTCAAACACCTTTATCACATATCAATCTATTAGCTAAAAATAGAGGGACTATCAATGCTTATATATTAGGAGAACATAGCAATAAAGCCACCTTAAACCAATATATCGGAAAACTTGTCAAGGTAGAAACAACTAAAGATGGATTGAGTATCAAGCTGGCTAAAGAGGAGGATGCTAAAAAGTTTTGGGCCAGTAAAAAGAAGCTAAAAGTCAACATACCTAAACCTAATAAGGATGTAAAATTCCTTTCCTATTTTGAAATAGGGAGTAAATCGGTTCAAACAGTCAACTGTATAGGCACCAAAGCAAGTAACTATGCCTTATTGCAGCATAAGTTTCCTCAATATGTTCGACCTGGCTTTGGAGCACCTTTTCACTTCTATTTTGAGACTATAAAAGAATCAGGAGCAGACAAACTTATCAAAAGCTTGAATGATACTAAAGGTAAACTCTCTACAAGCGAACGCAACAAAAAGCTAAAAGCTATTCGAGATCGAATTTTAGGTGCTAAAGTACCTAAAAGCTTATTGAACCAACTTAGAAATATGTTTGATGAGTATTTCAAGAATACCAAAGTGCGTTTGCGCAGCTCTACCAACTGTGAAGATTTACCACAGTTTAACGGTGCAGGGCTTTATAAATCTAAAGGCTTCCAAACCAAACTCTCAAATACAGAACTAGAAAAAAAGATACTAGCAGTATATGCCTCTCTTTGGTCAGAATTAGCTTTTGAAGAACGTGAATTTTTCCAGATTGACCATCAACAAGTCGGAATGGCAATCTTGATCAATCAATCTTTTGATACCGAATATGCCAATGGTGTGGCTATCACTATGCCCAACACCAAAGGTACACCTTCTATATATATTAATAGTCAGTATGGCGAAAACTCCGTTACGAATCCTAACAGTGGTCAAGTTCCTGAAGCTATTATGTTCAAACAGTTTGATAGTAAATGGTATAGTACTCAATCTAAATCTAACATCAAAAACGTATTTGTAGACAACTCCAAGCTGACACCTACAGTACGTGAACTCCAAAAATTAACAGCTCAAATAGACAAACTCTTACGCTCTAAAATCCCTTCTAGTAGCTCTAGTGCTTACGGAATAGATATAGAGTTCAAGATTCTAAAAATTGATAGTAAGTACAAGCTATACGTCAAGCAGGCACGACTACTCAATACTACCTTGCCTCAATAGAGACGATATTCTTTTATTATTTTGAATAACAAAATATAATTTTGTTATTCTTGTTTCTTTTTGAGTCTCTATATAATATTTTATTTATATTTGCGATCGCACTCAAAACAACGTTTTTTAAACAAAATTTTATACCATGTCATCAAACAATCATAAGTTGGATAAGATCGACTTAAAAATTCTAAAAATTTTGCAAGAAAACTGCAAGATTACCAACTTAGAATTATCTAAGCAAATTGGGCTTTCTCCTGCTCCTACTTTAGAACGTGTAAAAAAATTAGATAACTCTGGAATTATCCAAAGCTATCATGCACAGGTTAACCCTCAAACTATTGGACTTAGCGTAAAAACATTTGTCTTAGTTTCTTTAGCTTGGCAAAAAGATAACGCTCTTGAGAACTTTATGAACAAAGTGCAGCAAATAGACGAAATTGTAGAATGTTTTATCATTACAGGTGAAGCAGATTTCTTGATGAAGTTAGTTTGTAAAGATCTCCCTACTTACGAAAAACTTTTACTCAAGACACTTTCTAAGATTGAAGAGATTGAGCATCTTAAAACCTTAATGACTTTATCTACTATCAAAGATTCTAAAATTCTCCCTTACAATTACGAAGGACCAGAAGAATAAAACATCAACATCAATCCAAATTTAGTTTTTTGAGTGTAGTGCTTACCCCAAAAACAAAAGATAAAAGGCATCAACAAATTATTGATTTGTTGATGCCTTTCTTTTTTTCTTTTCCTCTAAATTTTAGGGTTCGGTATAGCATAAAAAAAAAGTTACTTGGGAAAGTAACTTCAATAGGTTTTAACTGCTATCTAAATACGGGAATTTTAGAAGCTTTAATCATTACTTGCAGTAGTAGTAGATTCTACATACTGAATGTTTTCGGGAACATGTATTATATATTCAAACGTTTCTTTACACTCTTTTCCTTTTACCATTACAACATTGTTGTTCTTCTTGTTAGCAACAGTTAAAGTACCAGTAGTTTTATCGATACGTTGTATAAAATCATAACGACCGCTATTTACTAGGTATTCTAATAAGCGATCATTAGTTGTTTCTTCTAATCTTACTTTTACTTCAATCAAAATTCTACTACTCTTTGTAGCTTTCACTTCAACACTACCTGCTAAATCTAATTGTAGTTGAGTTATACCTTCTTCTACTGTGATTGTTTTATGCAATGCTTTACCAACTTGGCTATATCCGCTACAAATCATCCCAACAGCGAGCAAAACAGTAAGTAAAAATTTCATGATCTATATATTTATTTTTTTTGT
>JAAEPD010000170.1 GCA_024222455.1 Aureispira sp. | reverse complement strand
GGTTGATTGGTATGGAAGATTATGAAGGCTTGGAAGAAAAGGTGGAATTGGCTTTTAGGGAATTACAAAGTAAAGGAGCTATAAGTAGTGGTACATCTGTAAAAGACGAATACACAGGAGGAAATACAGGAACGATAAAATGGGTATATGGTCCTATAGCTTCTATGAGTGCAACGACTCAGGGTGCTATATATGAGGATAATATGAGTCGTTGTTTTTTAATTGCAGTGGACGAGAGTGAGGAACAAACTCAACGTATTATTAAATACCAAAACCAAAAGGCGATTGGTAAAATAGAAGAAGATAATGAAAAGGAAGCTAAGCTATTTATACAAAACTGTGTCAAACTACGATAACCTTATAAAGTAATCGATCCTTATGCTCATAAGATTGAGCTACCTAGGGAAGCACATAAGATAAGAAGATTGAATGAATTGTTTCAAAGCTTTATCCGTCAGCTGACTTTGATTAATCAATACCAAAGAAAGAGAGATAGCCAAGGAAGATTAATTACTGCTAAAGAAGATATTGTGGTGGCTATTGAGATCATGTTTGATAGTATTGTTTTGAAAGTAGATGAGTTGGATGGCAGTTTACGAATGTTTTATGAGAAGCTAAAAGACTATGTACTTAAAAAGGGAAAGGAATATGAGTTTAGCCAAAGAGAAGTAAGACAGTTATTAAGGCTATCCAAAAGTCAAATCCAACGCTATATGAATGACTTGATAGAGTTAGAATATGTGTTTAAAAGCTATGTAGGAGCAAGAAATACTTTTCATTATAAAATAGC
>JAAEPD010000169.1 GCA_024222455.1 Aureispira sp. | reverse complement strand
AACTCATCTACTTTCAAAACTATACTATCAAACATGATCTCAATAGCCACTTCAATATCTTCTTTAGCAGTAATTAACCTGCCTTGGCTATCTCTCTTTCTTTGGTATTGATTAATTAAGGTCAGCTGACGGATAAAGCTTTGAAACAACTCATTCAATCTTCTTATCTTATGTGCTTCCCTAGGCAGCTCTATCTTATCAGCATAAGGATTGATTACTTTATATGGTTTTAGTAGTTTGACGCAGTTTTGAATAAATAGCTTGGCTTCCTTTTCAGTATCTTCTTCTATTTTGCCAATCGCTTTTTGATTTTGGTATTTGATAATTCGTTGAGTCTGCTCCTCACTCTCATCCACTGCTATTAAAAAACAACGACTCATATTATCCTCGTATATTGCTCCTTGTGTTGTAGCACTCATAGAAGCTATTGGACCATACACCCATTTTATTGTACTTGAATTCCCTCCTGTGTATTCATCTTTTACTGATGTACTACTACTTATAGATCCTTTACTTTGCAACTCTCGAAACGCTAATTCTGCCTTTTCTTCTAATCCCTCATAGTCTTCAATGCCAATCAGCTTATGACGTAAAAAGTACTCTCCATAGTTATAAAAGCTACTTTCTGTTACTCTTGTTAAGCTGATTCTATCTTCTTTTGGAATGAGTGACATGATACTTGCCAACAAATGAGTCTTTCCACTTCCACTACTACCCTGAATCAAGGCATGCATCGTATCTCGCATTTTATGACTACTAGCAATCGTAAACAAAAACACGCGATTATTCTCCTCTCCTACAACTCCAGATTCTCCTATTTTTTTGTTTATCTCTTTTATTAGGTTTGGAGTTTTCAGGAATGCCAGGCATTTTTCTTCTTCTATTTTACTGATTTCCTTTTTAACAGGTGTTTCTGTTTTTCCTGATTCTCTATACTCATCCAATAAATCAACCAATCTACTCAAGTCATATTCTATCAAGTCTGCTCTTAGATTTAACTTCTCAGCGGCTTCTCTTGCTACCTTCTCAGATTGCTTGTCTTCGTATAAGTCCAGTTTATTTCTGCTTTTGACTCTACTTTCCTTGTGAGCAATAACCAACGTTACTTTCAAGCTATCTAACTCCTTTCTTATCCATCCTTGTATAAAATAATCAGCCACAGACGTTTCGTACTTTATCTTATGAGGATTTCTTGTATTTAATTCAGGTAGCGTTGCTACTTTTTCATCTTGGTTAACCGCTTCACTTATACCCTCCACTGGTAGTGGTGAAAAAGAAAAAGGTGTTCTATTTTCTAATAGTGTAGTAAATATTCCTTCTTCATGACCTTCTAGCAAACTATTTACATCTTCTCCATCCGGGCAATCTACTACACTTATTTTTGTCTCCAGCACTTCTAAAAGGTATTTTCCTTGCTTCTTAACTGCTTCTCTGCCTGCATCGTCCCCATCAAAAAACAACACCACTTCATCTAAGTTCTCTATATTTTGTAAGGCTCTCAGATGTTCTGATGTTAATCCATTTACCCCATACAAAGCTAAGATTTCATATTCTTT
>JAAEPD010000168.1 GCA_024222455.1 Aureispira sp. | reverse complement strand
CACTATATGCTATCTATGATGATAAATCGTATGACTTGCTTTTGTGTAATTTTTCATCTTGCTAAGATAACCATTTGCAAGGACTTAAGTCTTTTCCGTCTGAAGACGGAGGATTTAAACCATTTAGAGGACATTAAAATCAAGCTGTATAGATTCTGTAGCTTCGATTTCTCCATCATTGTAAACACGAACGGTGACCTGCTGTGTAGTTGTCGAACCTGCTAAAAAGGTCACAGAAGCTGGAATAATGTCATAATCGACTCCTCCGCCTGTTGCTGTTCCTGAACTATTAAAGTTCACTACTGCATCATCTGTTGCAGGCATAGAAATTACTACATCTAATACTATATCTTGAAAACTACAGTCAGTACCTTCTGTAATAGTAGTAGTTCCTGTATTTGAAAAAGAAATAATTGGTTGAGCAATCGCTGTGTAACTTAGACATAATAAAAATAGTGTCTTAAAGAATAGTTTCATGGCTTGGACTTTGTATTTGGGAAAAGGCTCAACTACTCAACATACATGACATCGATCATCAAGACTCTAATATTAAACAAATCAAATATACGTTTTTAGACTACTGAATATTATAAAGTTATTCAAAGTTTTATAGCAGAATTAATAAAGCTGGAACAACTACTAAATATAATATAGAAAGAAAGCAAAAAGTGTCAACAGATCTATCAAAGGTCAAAAAAAAGCCTTATAAGTTTGCACTTATAAGGCTTAATATTTATGGTGGTCGCACCTGGGCTCGAACCAGGGACCAGCGGGTTATGAGTCCGCTGCTCTAACCAACTGAGCTATACGACCATTTTGTTGGTTATGCAAAGATTCTGTATCTTTGCGGATACAAAAGTAATGCATTCGTAAATAGAAAACAATTTTTTGAGGAAAAAATTCCATAATGGCTATAAAAAATATAATTTTTGATCTTGGAGGAGTACTTCTCAATCTAGCTCCAGAGCTTACAGACAAAGGGTTTGAGGCACTTTCAAACAATTCAGATCATTATAATAAAACTTTCAAAAAACTTCATCAACTCAATATTTTTAATGATTTAGAGGTTGGTGCAATAGATGGTTCTACCTTTATTGATACTATTTTAGAGCATTTACCTCGTGCCAATGCTCAAGATATTCGAACTGCTTGGTCTGCAATGCTCTTAGATTTCCCTGCTGAGCGTCTAACATTATTAGAAGAGCTAAAAGCAGATGGTTTTAATGTTTTTCTGTTGAGCAATACCAATAGTTTGCACATAGAAGATTTTCAAAAAATCGTTTATGATGCCCACCAAATAGATGATTTCAATAAATATTTCGAATGTGCTTATTACTCTCACGAAGTAGGTTTACGCAAACCACACAGTCCTATTTTTCAGCATGTAGTAGATCATGCTCAACTAAAACCTCAAGAAACGGTTTTTATAGAAGATACTCCACACAACTTAGAGGGTGCTAAAGCTGTTGGGATTAATCCTTTGTTGCATCCTAGAAATGGGGATATAACCAATACCATAAGAACCTTTTTGCAACAACACAACCTATAGTCCAATATTGGCAGTGACAGCATAATGGTCTGATAGAGTTTTGGAGAGCACTTGATGAGAATATACATCTATAGTGGAACTGGTTAGAATATAGTCAATACGCAATGCAGGTAGTTTGCCTGCATAGGTACTTCCTATGCCTCTACCCTTCTCATAAAAAGAGTCTTTTAGTCCTTTCACAATAGTATGATAAGCATAAGACATTGGGGTATCGTTCATATCTCCACAGACAATAACCTCATGAGGGCATTCCTTTATACTTTTGGCTATGGCCCTTGCTTGTTCTGTTCGTTTTATAAATGCATTTTTGAGTTTAGAACCTATACGTTGATACTTAGCTTGTGTATTTTTATCGTTCAAAGAAGTTATATTTTTCTTTT
>JAAEPD010000167.1 GCA_024222455.1 Aureispira sp. | reverse complement strand
TAAATGTTCGCCGTTTCCCTAGTTTAAACTTTTTGCTGTTCGCTTTTCCTCTTTTTGCTGACATTTATTCTTGCTTTTTTTTGTCAACCTATTTCAGGACGGCACATAACAGATGGTGAAGGCTCAGAAATAGTTTTTGAAGGTGTTGATTTGTGCGAACTTAGAAGTATTATTCTTTATGAGGATGGTTCTTATGATATTGAATAATGATAATTTAAGATCATAACAAAAGAAAATAAAAAGGCTCTCCTGTATCAGGAGAGCCTTTTTTGATTAAAATCAGTTGTTTACATAATTACTATAAGCCTTGATCTTGTCTTGTAGCCGCTGTGCTAACTGTTCATTAGCAGGAGCTAAAGCATCATAAATAAGCTGAGCCTCTTTTTGGTAAGCCTCTCTTTTGGCAGTGTTCCAATAGTGAGGAGGTTCTGCTAAGTTGGTGATGCGATCTGCCATCTTTACCATCCAAACAGCTTTAGGTTCTTGTTGTATGCGCAACAAACTATCTTCCATTTGGGCTTGTTTGGTAGGCAAATCTTCGTTTTTGGTAAGTGCTTGTACTCCATCTGCAACAGCTTTACCAAACTGCTCTTTTATGTCTTGGTATGTTATTGGAGTGTCTTCTATAGTATCATGTAGTAGGGCACATTGTACTGCTAAATCAGCATCTTCTTGGGGAGTAGAAGGAAGTGCATGGATGACTTCCGTTGCTACACTTCCTATATGATTAATATAGGGAATGCGCTGATCTTTTTTAGGACTGCCATAGGTTTGCCCTTCGTGGACTAAAGTAGCAAAGTACCATGCTTTTTGGTAAATATCGGGTGACCAATTGTTCATAAGTAGGTATGGGATTATGGGGAATAAAAAAAGCCTATCAGATATGATAGGCTTTTGTATTATAAATTTTAAGCTTCTTTATTTTCTTCTTCTGTTTTTTCTTCTTTCACAAAACCTTTGCGAAGTTCGGTAGTAAACATTTGTGCATAATAACTAAGACTATCGAGTAAGTATGCAGCTTCTTTTTGATTGACTTCCTCTAGGTAATAAGTTGTACTCATATAAACCCAACCTTCTGCCGTGCTAAACGATTCTGTAATCATTTTGTGTGAAGTCTCTAATAAGATACCATATAGTTTATTGCGAGTAGCTTCCTCTTCTGGTACAGGCAAAATAGGAGAAACAATAACCATTGTTGGACGTTTGTCTCCTGTATGAACCTGAGATTCTCTCAAGAATATAATGACTTGAGCTTTTCCTCTATGCAAGTGCCATTTGTGAGGATCTTGAGTTCTACATTTTTTAATATCAACCCCTAGTTGCTCTATTGCGGATTCAATAACCTCTATGTACTTTTCCATGTTTAGTTTTTTTTTGCGATTTAATTTTAATTGGTTGCTACCAAAATTAAAAGAATTAATTGTAAAAGCATTCGTTTTTTTACAAAAAATGATATTTATGGTTTGTACATTTGTTCAAGAAATTTAAAATTTGTATTTTAAATAGAGAGAAATACTTATTAACTATCATTAAAACAGCTTTTTATGCACAAAACTTTACTTATTTTAATAAACATATTTTTGACTGTTGGGCTCATTGCTCAAGCAGATTCAGTCAAGCTCACCAATTTCACAGGAAATACTCATGATCGAGGTGTTTCTTTGTCTTGGACTACCGAAAGTGAAAGCAATGTACAAGAGTTTGTAGTGGAACGCTCCTTAGATGCAATAGATTTTCAGCCAGTTGGGCAAACGAGTTCTAAGGGCTTATCTTTAGCCTCAGAAAATTATGACTATGATGATGATGGCGTTTACCGTGAACAGGTATACTATCGTTTGCGTACAATAATGGCTCATAAAGAGGAAGTGTCTAATATTATAGCAGTTGTACGAAATTCTAAATTAGATTTGCCCGAAATTATGATTTATCCAACAGTGGGTAATGAAAATGTGCGCATCAGTAAGAGTACTGAAGATGAATTAGAGAATGCTCAGATTCGAGTTTTTAATCTAAATGGAGATTTGGTGCACAGTGAAAGTTTTGCAGGAGATTTTGTAAACAAAAACTTAGATGTTTCGGGCTATGCAGCAGGTTTGTATGTTATAGAGTTGAGAGATGGCAAGTATGCTAGCAAAACTAAGTTTGTAAAAACGAATTGGTAGTAGCTAGCTTTATATAAAGAGATCAACAAGGCAACTTTCTATTAGGGGAGTTGCCTTGTTTTGTTTAGTAGTGCTTGATTTTTAGGCTAAAAAAGAAAAAAAAGTATCTTAGCAGTTCTGTAAAAAAATAATGTCCTTTCAGGAAAAATATAAACATATATAATGCTTTTTAATTCTGTAGAATTTGCCATCTTTTTACCCATAGTATTTATACTATATTGGTTTGTGTTTAGTAAGCACCTAAAGGCACAGAATTTTTTATTGCTGGTAGTCAGTTATTTGTTTTATGGTTGGTGGGATTGGCGATTCTTATCACTAATCATATTCAGCTCTTTTGTTGACTATGGGGTGGGGATAGCTATGCACAACAGCAGCCATAAAACTAGGCGAAAGCTCCTTCTTTGGGTTAGTATTTGTGTCAATTTAGGCTTTTTAGGTTTCTTCAAGTACTTTAATTTTTTTGCCGAAAGCTTTGCCGAAGCCTTTACGCTAATGGGGGCTTCTATTGATCCCTTCACACTCAATATAGTATTGCCTGTTGGTATTAGTTTTTATACCTTCCAAACCTTGAGTTATTCTATAGATATTTATAAAGGAAAACTGAAGCCAACTACTGATATTGTTGCTTTTTTTGCCTTTGTAAGCTTCTTTCCTCAATTAGTAGCAGGGCCTATCGAAAGGGCTACCAACCTCTTACCACAGTTTTATAGACATCGTATTTTTAAGTACAATGATGCTGTGGATGGTATGCGTCAAATTTTGTGGGGGCTTTTCAAGAAGGTAGTTGTAGCAGACAATTGTGCAGAGTATGCAAACATGATTTTTAATAATTATGGAGATTACTCTGGAAGTACATTGTTTTTGGGAGGTATCTTTTTTGCCTTTCAGATTTATGGAGACTTTTCGGGCTATTCTGATATAGCAATAGGCACATCAAGGCTTTTTGGCTTTCGCCTAATGAAAAACTTTGCATTTCCTTATTTCTCTAGAGATATAGCCGAGTTTTGGAGACGGTGGCATATCTCTTTATCTACATGGTTTAGAGACTATTTGTACATTCCTTTGGGAGGAAGTAAAGGTGGACGCAATATGCGTATTAGAAACACCTTTATTATCTTTATAGTGAGTGGTTTTTGGCATGGAGCCAACTGGACATTTATAGTTTGGGGAGCCCTCAATGCCATATACTTTTTGCCCTTATTGTTATTCAATAAGAATAGGAACAATCTGGGTATAGTTGCCGAAGGCAAGTATTTGCCTTCTTTTAGAGAGGTTTGGAGTATGTCAATAACTTTTGGATTGACAGTAATTGCATGGATCTTTTTCAGAGCTGCCAATGTAGGAGAAGCCTTAGGTTATATTTCCGAAATATTCTCCCTATCATTATTCTCTATGCCTGAAGTTAGGCCAAGCAATCTGCTCTTACTAATAGCTGTTTTTGTATTGATAGAATGGCTAGGAAGAGAGCGGGAATATGCAATTGAGCAACTCCTGTTGTCTAAGCCTAAATTATTGAGGTGGAGTTTTTATTTGATACTAATTTTGTTTGTATTCCTTTTTCAAGGCAAGCAGCAAACATTTATTTATTTCCAATTTTAGGGGTATGAAGAGATTTATAATACAAACGGCAGGATTTGTTGGGGTATTCTTTGTTTTGGCCTTGAGCTTGTTTTTTATGACAAATAATGTGATACAAAACAAAGCTACTTTCAAAATAAAAGAGGATACTCAATATGTTGTTTTCGGTCATTCGCACCCAGAATGTGCTTATAACGATTCGTTGATTCAAGATTTCCAGAATTTTGGAAATTCTGGGGAATCCTATTTTTATACCCAAACAAAACTCCAGCAAGTTCTTAGACAAAACCCCAAGATAGAAACTGTTTTTATAGAGTTTACAAACAACCAGATAGCTGAAGGTCGAAACGAGTGGATTTGGTCAGATAAACACATAACTAATCGTTATCCTACCTTTGAAGCTTTTATGGAAAAAGGGGATCACTTCTTGTTATTGAAAAATAATTTCTCAGGATTTGTGAATAGTTTTTCTTTATCTATTAAAAACAATATTGGACGGATAATAAGTGGTGATTATAATTTTACACCAAAGCTTGGAGGGTATTTGTATCTAGAAAAAAATAAGGTAGATTCCTTTCTAATGGCGCAAGAAAAGTCGCCAGCTACTATCTCTACACAAAATATTTCTACATTAAGCATAAAGTATTTAGAGAAAATGGTAGCTTATTGCCAATCTCAAAATAAGAAAGTGGTCTTGCTTAGAAGTCCTCAGCACAGCAAATGTTTAGCATTAAAAAATGAGGCTAAATTTAGAGAAATATTAGAAACAAAATTCTCAGATATTCCTTTTTTAGATTTTAATGAATTTCCTACGACTAATGCAGAGTTTGCAGATTTGGAGCATCTAAATCATAAAGGTGCTAAGCGCTTTTCTATTTGGTTTAACTCCTTGATGCAACAAGGAGTGATGGATGCAGAAGACAAACAAGCATTTATTAATACTCGAATGACTGCAATTAACTAAGCAAACAAAACAAAGCTAAACAATATAAATAGGAAGGTAACAAGAACAAAGATCAAGATATAACCAATGCTGAATAGAAATATTTTTAGCAACAATTTCCAAAACTTTTGTGGATAATTTCTCCATAGAGCCACACACAAATATAGACTACTCACAATAAGACTTGTTAGCACAACTGTGCTACTACTAAGCCAATTGAACTGTTCAAATACATATAAAAAAGATAATAATAAAAATATGAATGAATGGAAATGCAACGCAAATACAATATGGTCTAGATAGTAATTTTTTCGATAGAGTATTTTAAGTAATAAGCCTAAGAGAGGGATCATAAACAGAATAGCCCATGATAAGTGACTAAAGAAATATGTATAGAAACTATTTGGAGATTTTACGGCTTTTATCATTTGTCGACCTGCAAACCTTCCCCAAAACCCTTCAACAGCATGGATCTCAAATAAACTATCTATAGGTAATAGAGCTAAATCTCGCACAGCGATATTGCCTTTTATTTCTATATCATCTCCAATTTGTATGGGAATAGAATCAAATTGTATTTGGTCACAATATTTTTTTAGAGCAGGTATAGAATCTACACTTTTGCAGAATTCTTCTTTCCCCATCTCTTTATAAGCAATTTTTTTGAGTGAATCATTTTCTAGAGAAGGAATGAGGCTACCTAATAGAATAAAATGAATAGCCATCAAAAACAAAAACAACTTGCCAGGAGTATAGTAATATTGATGTCTACCTGCTAAGAAAGCTTTGGTCAAGTTTCCAGGCAAAAAAACAAGATTGCCCAATGTTCTAAATACCTTAGATTCTAAGGTGAAGATATTGCCCAACACATCTTGCAAAAGAACCCAGAAGGATACTTTTTTGAGTACTTTCTGACCACATTCCGAGCAGTATTTTTCTGTATCGTATAGTTCTCCTTTACAATTAGAACATTGCCCTCCTTTTAGCATAGCTTATTTTTTAGGGAAGTATTTCTTGGGGTAGTCAAAAAATAGGAATTCCCCATTGCTATTACTAGCTTTCTTCCAATCATCAATAGGATATTGGATGGCAACAACCCCACAAGTTGGGACATTGGCTAGCTGAGGTTGAGCATATAAATTTGCAAAGAAAGTATAGGTCATGTTATGTCCAAAGAGTAGAACATTATCCCATTGGTTTTCTAAACTCTGCACAACTTGCAAAAGCTCCTCAACTCCAGCTTCATAAATAGAAGGATTGATACGAATGGAGTCGGTTGGATAATCTAAGGCTTTAGCAATATGTTTTGCTGTAGTATGTGCTCTTACTGCTGGGCTAGACATAAGCACATCTGCTTGTATACCCATATTTGCTAATACTTTACCCATATGGGGTGCGTCTCTTTGGCCTCTTTTGTTGAGAGGACGTTCTATGTCCTTGAGTCGATGAGCTTCTTTCCAACTAGACTTAGCGTGACGAATTAGATAGAGTGTTTTCATTGCAGTAACTTTAGTTTGGGCAAAGCTACTAAATTTTAGGATAGATAATGACTGTTTTTGTGTTTACTTGACATCCAATGCTAATACTTTGAATGCAACACGACGATTTTGTTCTCTACCTTCATCTGTTGTGTTACTTGCAATGGGTTTTTGCTCGCCCAAACCTTCATAACTTAACTGATTTTGAGCAATCCCTTTTTCTAAAAGGTATTCATACACAGCTTTGGCTCTATTGGTCGAAAGGGTTAGATTACTTTGGTCATTGCCAACATTGTCGGTATGGCCTTGTATCGAAATTTTCATGGTTGCTTTTTTGTCAAGTAAGCCAACTAATTTATTGAGTTCATCAAAAGAAGCATCTTTTAGGATAGATTTGTTGCTATCAAAATAAATATTGTCTAATGCAACTTCTTGCCCGATAGCTAAATCCATATTAGAAAAATCATCTTTGTATTTATACGCACAAACACGTACATCATCTACAAAATAGTAGGCATAAGAGGTGCCACAATCTTCGTTACCAAATTCTACTGCATCATCATCCCAAAAGCAACCAATGACTAAGTAATTACAATCTGAATAAGGCTCAACAGTACCAGATACCTTGATCCATTGGTTAGGGAGAGCATCTATTGCTTGTTCTATATCTAATTCTACAGAAGCCATATAGTCTAATGTCTTGTAGGTGCCACGCATTTGAGAGGTAATCGTATCTAAAAAGGCTGCTCCGATTTTGTTGCTAGTCATAGCTCCTTTTGCAGGATTTACCCAAAATTCTACATAATATTTTTCACCCATCAACATGGGCTTACGAAGTTTGATTTGTAAGTATTCTTTCGTGTTAGTGGTGCCTATAGAATATCCATAAGTCTTAATGCCCGCCATAATACGGCCTGTACGAGGTTGATGGGCCTGAATATCAATGCTACCTCGTTTGCTATAGCGTCCCAAAAATTTATCAATAAAAATATCAGGGCTGCCTAAACTTCCTGATTTCCAATGTTTCATGCCTTGGTTAAATTCATCTGCAGCTGTAGCCCAATTGCCACGAGCTACATTCAACCGCTCAAAACTTCCATTAGCCACTAAGTTGTGTTGAGTATATGCCAAAGAAACAGAAAATAGTAGGAAGCAGCAGAGTATAAGCGTTTTCATGCTAAGAAATATTTGTACATCAAGAATTATAATTTACAAACTCCTTATTGCAACATTAAAAATAGGTTATCACTTTAGGGCAAACGCATCTAAAATAATTTTCAATAATTTTAGAGCCATCGCCCCAAATTTTGAATGCTAAATGTATGAATGTTTAATAAAAATAAGCCCTCTAGACTTTTCTAAGACTTAAAAATAGTCTTGAGTTCAAAATGAAGAGTTACTAACGACTAAAAATTATTAAAAATTCAACATTCTAACATTAATCATTAGCAATAAGTAGCTTAATTTCTAAAAGAAATTTAGAGGTGTTTGCCCTCGTTATCACTTCTGAAAGGAATACTCTCCAATTCTATCCCAGTTTTTGCCATTATGCCTCAATAAGGTAGCAGAATTAGCTTCAAAATTTCTATCATAAGACTGTTCTTCTATCTCTTTCCATGCTTTATAAAAAACAGGTTGAATATCTCTGTTGGCAATAGTTATGTGTGGATGAAATGCACGATTCTCATTTTGATAAGAGTCTAATGCAAAAGATTTTTTTAATTCTTGTATTAATTTTTCGTGTAGTGCTATCAGCTCAGGAGGGGAGGAGGGCTGTACAAACAAGACCCTTGGCTCAAAACATCCATAACCCGTCAATGTTATATCAAAAGGTTGGGAGTTTCCAAAAAAGTTAGATAAGGCGCTATCTAAACTAAGCTCTTGCTCTTTATTTAACTGAAAAGGTCTGTATATAGTAATATGTGCAGGGGATTTTAAAGCAACTTTGGTTTGATACTGTTCAAATAGCTCTTGTTTTAGACTTTCTATTTCTCCAAAAATAGGCTCTGGTGGAATTATACCAATAAAATAAAGTTGGTGATTGGCTTTCATGAAATTCATTTTTATAAATTGCTAATAAAATTATTAACTTTACTAGCATGGCAAAAAATTCCAATACTATACGATTAATTTTTGGCTTTAAGGTCAAATATCTACGACAACAAAAAGGTTTGTCTTACCAACAACTTTCAACCTTGACAGGCTTGTCACTCTCTTATATTCATGATATAGAGAAAGGTAAGAAATATCCTAAAACGGATAAAATTATGGCCTTAGCAGAAGCTTTAGAAGTAGACTATGATTACATGGTGTCCTTACGAGCATCCAAAAAACTGCAGCCCATCATAGATATACTACATTCTGACCTACTCAAAGATTATCCTTTAGAGGTTTTTGGACTAAGCCCCTCTAAATTGTTGGAGTTGTTTAGTAATATCCCCGAAAAGATAAATGCTTTTATTAGTACTATCCTAACTATTACACGCAGTTATCAAATGACTCGAGAGCATTTTTATCAAGCTGCCTTGCGTTCTTATCAAGATATGCACGATAATTATTTTGAGGATATAGAGCGTGTTGTTAAGTTGTTTAAAGAAGAAAATCAGGTTGGAAAGGTTTATGCTTTTAGGCCTAAAGCTTTAGAAAAGTTGTTGAAAGATAACTATGAAATAACAGTAGATCGGGATTATCTAAACAAAAATCCAAAGCTTCAGAAAGTTAGGTCTTATTACAAAAAGAAGAAAAAAATACTGTATTTAAATAGCAATTTGAGCAATGCTCAAGAGACCTTTTTGTTGGGAAGAGAGTTAGGTTTTCAGTATTTGAACTTGAAAGAGCGTTCATGTGAGACTAGAATTATCAATGTTAAGTCTTTTGATAAATTGTTGAATAATTTTAAGGCCTCTTATTTCTCTGCAGCTTTGTTGATGGATGAACAACTATTGATAGCAGATTTTAAGCAAATTGCTCAACTTTCAACTTGGCAAGAAGATGCTTTTTTAGAGCTACTCGATAAGTATAATATTACTGCAGAAATGTTGGTGCAACGATTAACAAATATACTGCCTAAGCATTTTGGTATTAAAAACTTGTTCTTTTTACGCATATCAGGTAGTTCTGATCTGCAACAATTTAATATGACTAAAGAGTTGCATTTGGCACAACAGCAACATCACCCATATTCTAACGAACGTAAGGAGCATTATTGCCAACGTTGGATTGCTATCAATATTATCAAACGATTGAGAGCTATGCCGAATTCGGGGCAGCAGATAATTGCAGATGCTCAAGTATCTAAATACTGGGGGACTCGAAATGCTTACTTATGCTTGACGTTGGCTAAACGGAGTAATCAAAATCCAACCGAAAATATTAGTGTAACTATTGGTTTGTTGGTGAACAGTACATTGAAACAAACTGTCAAGTTTTTAGATGATCCTAATCTGAAACAAAAAGACGTAAATATTACTTGTGAACGCTGTGATATGCCGAACTGTGGGGCGCGTGTAGCTCCTCCTGTAATGGTAGAAGCCCAACAAGAACAAGATGCTGTACAGGAAGCTTTGGCAGATTTAGAACAAGAAAAATAATTTCATAAAAACATAGGAATGAATAAGATCGTAATAAGCCTAATTATAGTCATATTCATAATTAGTAAAACTTCTTATGCCCAAAATATTGCTGAAGTCAAGATCGTATCTTGGAATATACAAATGTTGCCCAATTTTTTTGGAGGGCTATCTAGTGCATTACGCAAAAAACAGGCTGTGCGATTACCTTGGATCGTAGAACATGCCAAACAGCAGGACTATGATGTAATTATCTTTCAGGAGGTGTTTGATATAGAAATGAAGAGGAAACTCAAGCGTGGACTAAAAGAGGCTTATCCCTATCATGTATCTACTAAAACAAAATCAGGTAAATTCACTAGTAATGGGATTTATATAGTCAGTCGTTTACCTATGGAGTATATTGACCATGTGATTTATAAAGAAGGTCTGTCTGAAGATAAATTGGCTGCCAAAGGCTGCACCTTAGTAGAAGTCAAAAAAGATGATTTAGTCTTTCATGTAGCAGGAACACATTTACAATCAGGGAATGGAGATGCACAGTTGGTGCGCAACCACCAATATGTTGATATGTATAATCTAATAGAAAAATATGCTCAAGATAATATTCCTCAGTTTGTAGTAGGAGATATGAATACTCCCAAATCGGATACTAAATCTTATGAATATATGCTCCATGCAATAGGTGTACAGGATTTTCCGCTAGATGAGGATAGACCTTATACTATTGATAGTGATAATTCTTGGAATGATCATGCCGAAGGAGTTCAGCTAGACTATATCATGCTCAATCCTAGAAAAACAACTACAACTATTAGTCTTCAAAAGATCCTTCGCCCGAAGGACACTTATAAAGAAAAATCTATGGATTTAGCAGATCATTATGGAGTTGTGACTACAGCAAAGTTATCCAATAGTCAATAATGTTTGTACTTAGCTGTTGTTTTTTCTTAAATATTAGTATAAAACCTGTTTTTATTTGTAAAACAGCAGGTTTTTGTAATAAAATTTTGGTGTTTTTGCATTGAGTGTATAAATATTCTGTGATAGCGAATCATTTATATATGTAAATATTTTATTATACCAAAAAAACAACTATGTATAAACAAATACTCACAAGAATAACTTGTTTGATAGTGTTTTGTGTTGCTACAACAAGTTTTTTAAGTGCTCAGCAATATAAAATATCTGATCAATGCAACGATTCTAATTATGCTAAACAAGTACAGGATTTAGCTGATAATATTGTTGATCTAATAAGTCAACATAAAGAAACCAAAGCCGCTCAGGCAGAATTAGAACTAAGCACTAATTATATTCCTAAGTATTACCTAAATATAGAGGATCAGGAATTTGAACGCCCTTCCTATTCAGGTGACCTCACTAAAGACTTGAAGAGTTTTAATGAAGCTATTTATAGTTGGGTTAGTTTTGATTTGCAACGTGCAGATGACTTACTGATTATGTTGCAAAGCAAAAAGACACTCAAATTTTAATACAGAATTAAAACTAATATTATGTACAAACATATACTTTTTATAACATTAATACTTTTAGTTGGGGTTCAGTATGGATTTGCTCAGCCACCCAATGATGAACCTTGTAGTGCTACAGCACTTACGGTAAATACAACTTGTAATAACACTTCAGGAACTAATGTAGCAGCCACGGCATCCACAACTCCTACTCCTCCAGCACCTGGATGTGGCAGTTATAGTGGGGGAGATGTCTGGTTTAGTGTAGTTGTTCCAGTAGGTGGGGCAATATCAATAGAAACTAGTACTAATGGAGGATTTACAGATGGAGGTTTAGCACTTTATAGTGGAGCTTGTGGTTCTCTTACACTGATAGAATGTGATGATGATGATGGGCCGGGGGCTATGTCTTTGATTTCGCGCACAGGCCTAACTCCAGGAAATACTATGTATATAAGAGTTTGGGAATATGGAAATAATAGTTTTGGAACATTCAATATCTGTGTTACAGAACCAGCAGGAATCCCAGCCAATGATGATTGTGGATGTGCAATAGCTGTACCTGTCAATCCAGATTTTAATGTCCTCTAAATGGTTTAAATCCTCCGTCTTCAGACGGAAAAGACTTAAGTCCTTGCAAATGGTTATCTTAGCAAGATGAAAAATTACACAAAAGCAAGTCATACGATTTATCATCATAGATAGCATATAGTG
>JAAEPD010000166.1 GCA_024222455.1 Aureispira sp. | reverse complement strand
GCTTTTCTCCATTTTTTAACTTGCTTAGAGCTGCTTGCTCGAAGCCTTCCCAGTCCATCTTTTTCTTCATAACTAAACTGTTTTTTCTAATTTAAGCTTTTTTTACTTAAATTCTAGTGACACAGTTTAATGAACAGTCTCATCAAACATTCTAAAAAGGTAGACTTATCGTACTATAATCTTTCCAGTTCCAATTAATTCTTGATTCACCTGAATTTGATAAATATACATTCCAGAACTCCATCCTTTATTTACTAACTGAAAAATACCAGTATCACTTTGGAGCTGCTCTACCCTTTGTCCTAATGCATCAAAAATGCTAAGTGTTGCTACAGTATTAGTATCCATTCCTTTCAACTGAATAGTTGCCAAACTGCTCATAGGATTAGGAGTTACTATAGCTTCTATTGTACTAGCCAACTTAGTGTCTTCAATCCTTTTGACATTACTTATAATAAAATCATTTCCGATAGTATGCCATGTTGTATTAGTTAGAACAGGTGCATTATAGTCGAAATAGATCGCTGCACTGTTCTCTATTCGAGTTCCTGTACTATTACCTGCTTTTTGCTGGATTCTAAACTTAATAAATCCATGAGAGGCAGGTTCATTAGTATTGCTATCAGGCAACATAATATTATCACACATAAACTCTATTCTATTCCCTCCATAAAGTTTCCATGTATAAGGATGGCTACTTGCACCAACCTCTATAGTACTAGGATCTAAGTATTCTGACAAAGTATCAACTACACGTACTCTAATAGCAGGAGCTGTTCCTGTATTTTGGAAACGTATTTTATAATCTAAAGCCGTTGACTCTTCTATAAAATGGTCGAGATCATAGCCAACAGGTTGTGCTTGTTTGTCATTAGGATCATACGAATCTACATTTTGCTGGCAATCTACTGCTACATATGGAGAAGCATTTCCATTAGACACATTAGTAACAAAACCTGTATTAAAGGTCCCATTGCTATAAGGATCACAACCTTCTATACTTGCCGTAACAAAGGGATCACCCAACAATAGAGGAAAACCAGCAACTTGATCAGCAATCATTCTATAAGTAGCCCCTGTCTGAGTTTGCTGATAAATACTTGTTTGGCCTCCTGCACCCAACTGATAAGTTGAATTCTTAAGCATTATATGATCTTCTGTTACAATATAGTCAGCCGAACTAGGCATTGCAGCCCCAGAGTTATTAAGATCAAAACGAATAGAATCCCCCAAACAAGTTGCTGTTATGTCAATAATAGGCCCATTCCAGTAATTGGGGATACATACTGTATCAGGATATATATGTGCTTCCACACAATGCGCTTGACCAAGTATAGTATTATTACAATCCACAGTTACATCTATACTAAAACTCCCTTGTTCACCTATTTCTACGTCTCCTATATCAAACCGAAATACTCTTCCCACTTGACTAATCAAAGGCAAACTGCTGCTATTATAAATCAAGAAGGAATCTAACTCTACTTCTACATAAGCATTTTGTGCTTTGCTGCCTCCTAAATTGGTATAGGTTACATAATAGGTATTAGCAATACAGCGACGCAATAAAGGTGTAGAAATATCTACCTGCAACAATGGACAGCTAAACACATTTTGCATAGCAAAATCTACCGTATCAGCCTGAAAATATTGCCCAAATAATACCGTCTGTGTATCCTGACAAGCCTGCCAATAAACACTCAAAGGTGCTGAATTAACAACAATAGTGTGTGCTCCTGTATCTACCTGAAAAGTATAATTACCCAATGTATCTGTAGTGGTGTATATAGTCTGTTGTACACCTTGCACTCTACCTGTCAGCTGTACAATCCAGTTTTTTAGGTTAATCTCTCCTAAGTCATTTGTACAGTCTAAATCTGCATCATTGTATATATTACCTTCTATTGTACAAGAAGGTATTCTCATGGTAGAATCTGTTTTAACTATATACACCCCTGTGATTCCAGACAATCCTCCTCCTATATCCGTTGTTCCTACTACTATACAACCACCATCATTTGTCCCTTTTACAGCAGTACCATAAGTGTTGGTAAGATGATTTAGTGTCCTAGCTCTTACTATTTGACCAACAGCATTAACTCTAGCTATAAAACTGATATAATTAGAATAAGAATCCGAGCCTGTTATAACAAATTCCCCATTTGCAGTTAAATCAATATCCGAAACGACCCCATTCATATAAGGACTATTAAAACTTTGAATATTGATCTGTCCCCAGGTCATTCTAGCACCTGTAGTATCTAGTTTGAAAATCATAGGCGGATCTGACAAATTTCCCATAGAGCCTCCTACGACATAATTCCCATCAGGAGCTTCAACTATACATTTCAAAGAAGCAAACTGTTCCATTGCAATAGTATCTCTTTGCCAAAGTAAATTTCCTTGTGCATCTGCTTTTATAATACTAGGATGAATATATGAATTGTGTCGTCCTACAGCTACAAACTCCCCTGTAGATGTTTCTATAAGATCAGAGATTTGGGCAGTATTCGAAATTACTTTAGACCACTGAATATTCCCTAAAACATCTATTTTACTAAGGAGCGTAGAATTATCAACCGTCATAACCATAACATAGCCTCCATCACTAGTATTTGTGATCTTTCCTAAAGAAGCAACCTCGCCACTACCTGTTAATAAGGTATCATTAAATCCATGTTCTTGTGCCCAAAGCACATTCCCTTGTATATCTATTTTGATTAGGGCTATCTTCAAGGTATCTGAAAACACTGGTGACATTGGATGTTTATAAATCATCTCTCCGGCTATCAAATAATGCCCATCACTTGTGTTTAGAAGATGTTTATAACTTTGAGGCTCTTTATACCCAAATGCCCCTAACCCAGGGTTAGCTATACTTCCTTCCTTTCGCCATTGTTCCGTTCCATTTGCATCTGTTTTTATAAGAAAAGGGATAGAACCTGGTGTTATATAATAATTCCCTGAGGCTAAATAACCTCCATCAGCTGTTTGCAGTACACTTCTACCGACTGTTTGTTGTCCCCAACTACTCTCCACAAATATTTTCTCCCAGCCTTGTGCTGTACTCAATGTTGCTAGACTTGATAAGCACAAAAATATAATTATCCAATATTTAGCTTTCATAACTTTACTATTTAAACCTGTTTTGTAATACTATTCGGTATTCTCTGGTGTTGTTTTGGTATTCAAAATTTTGACATTACAAA
Organism: Aureispira sp.; assembly: GCA_024222455.1. GTDB lineage: Bacteria > Bacteroidota > Bacteroidia > Chitinophagales > Saprospiraceae > JAAEPD01. The sequence goes on along the minus strand of JAAEPD010000166.1, from coordinate 3,848 downwards.
AATGAATAAAAATAACTGCCCGAACAATCACAAAAAATCCTATTTTACAATATATATATAAATCAAAACTCTTTATTAAAAGCTATTTCATTATAATTTTTACAAAAAAATAATGGTCAAAACAAAATTAATTGAGCTCTTCTATCAATTATCAAAACTAGAACGTAACAGCTTAATCAAATTTGCACAGTCTCCTTACCTACAGACTCGCAAAGATGTTTGCCTCTTATTTGAATACCTAAACACCTTTCCCGAAAAAGCCCACAAGCAACTAGATAGACAGGTAGTTTTTACACAAGTTTACCCCAATAAACCTTTTAGAGAACGTAAAATTTATGATCTGACAACTTTAGCCTTTCAGGCATTGGAAGACTTTTTGACATTTGAGCAATTCCAGAAAAACAAACACAAAAAGCTCTTGGAATTGGTGGATGCTTACCAAGATCGAGGCCTCTTTGACTATAGCAAAAAGGTCCTAAAAAAAACAAATCTGCATCTTGAACAGCAAACCATAAAAAATAGTACCCATTATTTTCAGCAATACCAGTTCAAATATCGTGATTATCTGCAACAGCACCATTTACAACAACAACGCAATGCTCCTATATCGTTAGAAGAAGTTAGTAAAATTTTAGATGGAGCCTACATTGCCGAAAAACTAAAACAAGCTTGCCTCCTTCTTGCTCACCAAGCTATGTACAAGACAAGCTACCAAACAGGTTTATTATCTGCTGTTCTACCTTATATTCAAAGAAATCCTAAATGTTTAGAGTTGCCTGCTGTTGCCATATATTATTATTGTTATCAGTTATTAACACAACCTTCTGATACTTCTTTTTTTCAAGAATTCAAACAATTACTCTCCACACATATTCACTTATTTCCTACTCAAGAAATAAAGGATTTATACTTATTGGTGATTAATTTTTGCATAAAGGCTTATAATAATGGTCAAGAGCAATATCTAAAAGAAACCTTTGAGTTGTATCAGCAAGCCTTAGTCAATAATGTTTTATTAGAAAATGGTCAGTTAAGTGCCTTTGCTTTTACCAATATCATTAGTATAGCCTTGAAACTGGAACAGGTAAAATGGACAACCGAGTTTATAGCATCCTACCAAGATTATCTTGATTCCGAAATAAAGGAAACTTATGTGCACTATAGTACAGCTAAACTTAAGTTTACACAGCGCAAATATTCAGAAGCTATGCTGCTACTTCAAGAAGTTGACTCTACAGATTTATTTTTAAGCATTTCAGCTAAAGTTATGCTGCTTAAAATTTACTACGAGCTAGAAGAATATGATGTCTTAGATTCTTTTTTGCACAGTTTTAAAACATTTCTGCACCGAAAAAAACTGATAGGCTACCACAAGGAAAACTACTTAAACATTATTAAATTCACCCAAAAGCTACTTGTAGTCAATCCTTTTGATAGAGAAGCAATGCTAACACTACAAAAACAGATAAATCAGACAGCCTCATTGAGCGAAAGAGAGTGGTTGTTGGAGCAACTTTCTAAACATTATTAGATCCCCCCAATTTAGGGCTTCTTTCAAATATTAAGCTGACTTGTATTTTTATTCAACAAGGTTCTGTAAATTTGAGTTCTGATCAAATATTTAACTAGAATACACTATCATGAAAATTGCTGCTATTGCCTTCCTTTCTATATTTATTATTGTAATATTCACACGTTGCAAAAGTGGACTAGAAGTCACCACATGGGATGATGCACTACAAAATCCTGAAAAAGTTACTAAAATTTGGTTCTTAGATCAAAAGAGTGGAGAATACATCCAATACATAAAACGATTATCCAAAGTATCTAAAATCTATATAGGGCAAGACAACAGCCTAACAGAGCTTCCTCACGACATGGAAGGGCTAAGCTCTTTAAAAGAATTAAACATCTATAAAACAGAAATAAAATCGCTACCTAGGAGTTTCTACAAAAACAAATCTCTAGAAAAAATAATCCTACACGAAAACAGAATAGAAGGTCTTCATGATGAGGTGGCTTTGTTGCCGAACTTAAAAGAGCTTTCATTAGCTCAAAACAGAATCACTTATCTCCCCAATGCTATTGCGAATTGCCCTGTTTTGGAGGAATTGGATCTAAGTAATAACCCTATTAATGAATTGCCTATCACTGTTACTAAAATTAAAACACTCAGAATATTAAGATTGGAAGGCACTAATATTGGAGGTTTGCCTAATGAGATTGGAGAACTAAGCAACCTAGAAGAGCTTCGTATGCAATATAACAGCAATAACACCTTCCCTGCAAGTCTTCCCAAACTAACTAAGCTATCAACTTTAGCTATCAACACTGATGACAAAGCAGACTGGAAAGAACTAGGACTCGTTATAGGCAAAATAACGAGTCTAAAACATCTTGCAATCAATTCTAAAACACTAAAAGCAATCCCAAATAGTTTTTCTCAACTCAAAAACTTAGAACACCTCGATCTCATACAAACGGAGTTACCTCCAAGTGCTTGGAAAAATGCTATTGAGACACTAGAAGCTATGCCCTCTCTCAGACTTATTCAACTCCCAATATACACCCCTGAAGTAACAAAAAATCTAATCCAAAAAGCTGCACCAAAAGCAAAAATAAAATAGAGTCATTATTTGGGGATACAAAATTACTGAACGTTTATAGTGTTTGAGAATGTTGTAGCTTTATTTTTGGTGACTCTATGAATCTTATTTATATTTGCCCTCTTCTAGCTATTATTCTAGAATACATAGAAGTTATCATAACCAAATTTTTCAAAAAAATATTATGGCTAAACAACCAACCAACCAGTTTCAAAATATTGTAGCGCATTGCAAAGAGTACGGATTTGTATACCCTTCTAGTGAGGTGTATGGAGGATTGAATGCTACTTATGATTATGGTCCGAATGGTATCTTACTAAAAAACAACATCAAGGAATATTGGTGGAAGGCAATGGTATTGCTACACGAAAATATAGTAGGGCTAGATTCTGCTATTTTCATGCACCCTAAAGTATGGAAAGCTTCTGGCCATGTAGATGCGTTTAATGATCCTATGATTGATAACAAGGATTCTAAAAAACGCTATAGAGCTGATCATTTGATCGAAGAGTATATCGAAAGTAAAATTCAAAAGAAGATAGATAAAGATGTAGCTAAAGCTAAAAAACGCTTTGGAGATTCCTTTGATGAAGCCCAGTTTAAGGCAACAAACAATAGAATTATTGAGCGCCAAGGCAAGATTGACACTATCTTGAGCCGTATGAATAAGGCTTTGAGCAGCGAAAACATGGTTGAGCTCAAGCAATTGATCGTAGATCTAGAAATTGCTTGTCCTCAGAGTGGAAGTCGCAACTGGACAGATGTTCGTCAGTTCAACTTGATGTTTGCTACACAACTAGGAGCTGTAGCTGGTGATGATGGAAAAATCTACCTAAGACCGGAAACAGCACAAGGTATTTTTGTCAATTTCTTGAATGTATTGAACACCTCTCGTCAAAAAGTTCCTTTTGGAATTGCACAGATTGGTAAGGCATTTCGCAATGAGATTGTTGCTCGTCAGTTTATCTTCCGTATGCGTGAGTTTGAACAAATGGAAATGCAATTTTTTGTACGTCCAGGCGATCAACAAAAATTCTATACATACTGGAAAGAAGCTCGTATGAAATGGCATTTGGCTTTAGGTACACCCCAAGAGAACTTGCGTTTCCACAATCATGAAGCATTGGCCCATTATGCAGATGCTGCTTTGGATATTGAGTTCAAATACCCATTTGGTTTCAAAGAATTGGAAGGAGTACATTCTCGTACAGACTTTGATTTGAATGCACATCAAGATCTTTC
>JAAEPD010000165.1 GCA_024222455.1 Aureispira sp. | reverse complement strand
GTCGAGACAAGCCAGTTGCTGTTGCTTGATGAACGGTTGTTAATAAATAATCTGTGTATAAGTCTAATTTATCTTGCATCTCATAAAGTTAAACTTTCTACCTTACTTTTACTAAATCTATGCGTAACTTGAGTTATTTAATATTTTTTTGAGTTTTTTTCTATCCAATAAGAGATGAAGTTGCTGCCTTTTGAGTTCAAATATAAGCTCATAATCTAAGCCTTGACTTTGTAGTTGAGGTTCAAAAATAGCCATAATATGCTCAAAAAACTCGACAACAGAAGTCGTTTCTTCTTGCAATTCTAGTTTGTTAGCTTCTAGCTTAGAAAGATCTAATATTTCTTCTATTAACTGCATCAAACTCTTGCCATTGCGCTGCATAGTGAGCAGTTGCTTCTGGATAGTTGTTTTTTCTAATTCAGCAGGGTTATCCAAAAGGTAGGATAAAGGGCCCAATATAAGTGTTAGTGGGGTGCGCAATTCATGTGAGATGTTAGCAAAAAATCTAGACTTTACTTTATCTAGTGCTTTGAGTTCTTTTGCTTGTTCCTCAATCAGTAGTTTATCCTCTTCTATTTGGGCCGTTCGTTCAGCCACAGTTTGCTCTAGTGCTAGTTTATTTTGTTCCAATTGCCGAATTCGCCACTTAAAAAATAAGTAGATAAGGATAAATAGACCAATAATGCTAATCAGAATAAACCATGTTTGTAGATAAAAAGGACGAGAAACGAAAATGGTTATGGTGTTGGGATAACTAATCCACTGCCCACTATTGGCAGCTTTTGCTCTCAATTTTAATGTCCTCTAAATGGTTTAAATCCTCCGTCTTCAGACGGAAAAGACTTAAGTCCTTGCAAATGGTTATCTTAGCAAGATGAAAAATTACACAAAAGCAAGTCATACGATTTATCATCATAGATAGCATATAGTG
>JAAEPD010000164.1 GCA_024222455.1 Aureispira sp. | reverse complement strand
TAAAGACTACGAAAAAACAGCAAATAGTTCAGAAGCTTGGATTTTATGGGCTAATTGCCAAATTTTATTAAACCGTTTCAGTAAATAACATTTTTTAATTTTTAGACATACTCTTAGCTAATTGCAGAAAAAAAGTATTTTTTTGGATTTAGTGGTAACATTTGAAATATTCAATACATTAAGGAGTATTAAATTACAAATTACTAAATAACTATAAAAAATTTTGGGATTATGAAAAACATGAAAAATTTACTTTTAGGAGCTCTTGTTGTCGTTGTAGCATTTGCATCTTGCGGAGAGGCTCCACAAAAAAATACTGAAATTGATGGTTCTAAATTAGAACTTACTGATCGTGGCGCTTATACTCAAATGGATCGTTTTGCATTTGAAGATATTGCTGATAAAGTTGATCTTACAACAATGGAAGCTGTGAAAATGAATTCATTAGACGCTTCTGATGATGATGCAGCAGTTTTAGCTAACATTCGTCAAAACATGTTAGGTGCAGAAAAAGAAGCTCAATTGTTAGAAGTAGAGTTTTCTATGTCTGATGAGCCAGTAGAAGAAGGTGTATTTGTATTTGCTATCGAAAGTGAAGAGTCTAAGCACCTTACTTTAGAAATGTATGATGAAGAAGGTTTTGAAATGGCTGCTAACAATGAGTTTGATATTAACTCTGGTAACAACTACAAAGCTTTAAATGTAAATAGCCTTGATAATGGTGATTACATGTTCCGTTTGAAAGATGCTGAAGGTAAAGAATTGGTAAGAAAAGTATCAATCAACAGTAAAAAATAATAATCAGTTTATGAAATATGCAATAGCATAACATAAATTTTGATAATATAAAAACATCAACAGTGATTAACATTGTCTGATGTTTTTATATTTTTAATATATTACTCCAAAAGAAAAAATAAATGTAACTTGAACCTAACAGCTATTTTTTAGTACAAAACTCTCCCCCCTCAAAAAAAGAAAAAACACTCTAGTATGAACACTCTAACAAAATTATTATTTATTGGATTATTTTTAGGACTTTTTGTTGCTTGTCAAGACTCCAACACTTCATCTGATACACAACAAATAGAAGAAGGCGCTCAACTAATATCAGGAAAAGAGCTTTTAGAAAAATCAAATCAACGGAGTAGCACTATCAATATGGATAAATTTGGAAATTTATCCCGATTTGTGGCAAGTACTAATGAAATAGATCTTTCTACAGTAGAAACTATTATGGTATCTATGAAAGAAAAAGAAGCAGGTTCTAATGATGATGTCCAAACTATGGTAACTATATTTAATACATTTATGACAGCTGAAAAATCAGAAGGAGAGCTTAATTTATCTTTCGAAATGTCTGATGAACCAGTTGAATCAGGAGTGTTTTTATTCTCAATTAATACAGAAGAAAACCAAGATTTAGCTTTTCAAATGTATGATGAGGAAGGTTTTGAATTAGCTGCAGATAATCAACTTAGTGTAAAAGAAGGAGCTAACTATAAAGCTTTAAATGTGAAAAACTTGGATAATGGAACCTATTTATTTCGTTTAAAGAACGCAGAAGGACAAGAACTTGTCCGTAAAGTAGAGATCCAACAGAATTAAAAATAAAAAAAATCAGAAAAATTTTAAAATACAGGTAACACTTTAGATATTTGTTACATAAAGGTACAGAACTAATAATCTTATACTCTCTAAAAAAAAAATTAGGCTATGAAAAATTTTGCAAAGACATTTATACTTGGATTGACAGTAGTTACATTTGCAGCTTCTTGTGGAAGCGAAACTACAACTGATAACAATCAAACTTTCACTATTGAAAATCCTGATGAAGTTCGTGCTGCTGGCATGAAAGAGGATTTTATGGGAAAAACAGTTACATTGAATCAAGCTGATGTAATAACTATTTCTCAAAGTGCTGCTGATGCAGAAAACGAAGATGCTGCCATCGCTCTTAATATCAGAAATAGCATGCTTGCTGCTGATAAAGAAGCTCAACTATTGGAAGTAAACTTCTCTGCTTCTGATGAGCCAGTAGAAAACGGAATGTACGTTTTTGCTATCGATACAGAAAATGAGCAAGATTTGACTCTAGAAATGTACGATGAAGAAGGTTTCGAAATGGCTGCTAACAACACTGTTTCTCTTACTTCTGGTAACAACTACAAAGCATTGAACGTAGAAGCTTTAGAGTCTGGTAACTACATTTTCCGTTTGAAAGATGATCAAGGAAGAGAACTTTCTAAAGAAATTGAAGTTCGCAACCAACAATAAGAACATAAATGTTAAGAGATAAAAAGCGACCTTGAATAAAGACTTTAAGGTCGCTTTTTAATGGAATTATATGACTACTCTCTTGCGTTATGTTATTCCTTTTTTTATTAAAAATAAAATCAATATGAGAAAGTTATCCAACATTTTTTCGCTTGCGATAATCGCTATTGCTATTTTTTCATTCGCTTCTTGCAACTCAGATTGCAACTGTGATGGAAAAGGTGCAGATGGCACATCTGTAGCGAATTCTCCATTCAGAGGAAATCAGGATCAAGACCAAAGTTTCCGTAAACAATTAGTCAAAAGCTTACAATCAGAGCTGACTAAACTAAAGGAAGTGGAATCATTTACATTTACAGAAGATATGTTGCCAGAAGGCATAAATCTAAGTGATATCAATACTTTTAGCTTAACAGAGTCTGTAGATGAAAGTGCTGATCGTAATGCTGCAAACCAGCAAGCTGATGCAGAAGCAACAGAATTGGTTTATAGTGTATATAATTCATTATTAGTAGCAGAAAATAAAGCAGCTCAACTGGAAGTTGAATTTTCTATGTCTGATGAACCAGTTGATAACGGAGTATTCCTTTTTTCTATAGGTTCAGAGCAAGAACAAGATCTAATATTTGAAATGTATGATGAAGAAGGTTTTGAAATACAAGCTAACAACTCTTTCAAAATTAATGCTGGTAATAATTACAAAGCATTAAACGTAAAAGATTTAGAAAATGGGTTTTATCTATTCCGTCTGAAAAATCAGGAAGAAGGTAAAGAGTTAGTAAGAAGAGTAGAAGTGAAAAAATAAGAAGAGTAATTTACGACGACCATAACCATACCTTAAGGATGCTGATCTGATCAGCATCCTTTTTTTATGCCCTAACTGAACTTTTAGTTGCGAATTATATTTTGATCATTACATATATGATAAAATTATTTTTGTTGTGAATTATTAATATGTTATATTAGTAGGCTTTTTTTTAGCTCACAAAAAATAATTTTTTATGAAAAAAATGATTACTCAAACTATTCGATTTGCTATGTTTGGAGCAGCTCTGATAGCAGGAGGTTCTACCATTAATGCACAAAGCGTTGGAGTTGGTACACTAACTCCTAATGCGAGTGCAAAACTAGATGTAACATCTTCAAATTCAGGGGTGTTAATACCTAGGCTAGGTTTGACCAGTGCTATAGATGCTACAACTATTAGCAATGGAAATGTAACATCTTTGTTAGTGTACAACACAGCTACAGCTGGTTCTGCTCCTAATGATATTACTCCAGGTTATTATTACTGGAATGGTACCAAGTGGGTAAGACTTGCAGAGGCAGGAATCGATGAAGATCATGACTGGTATGAGATAGGCACAACAGATGCACCTGATGCCATTACTGATTTTATTTATACACAAGGCCAAGTTGGTATTGGCCGCACCAATGCTAATGGAACATTAGATGTAGCAGGTAGAACGCTCATAAAAGATGTAGCTGGGGCTAATCCAGACATATTTGTTATCAATGGCTACAACCAAAACGGTATTGGCAGTACCTCTATCTCTATGGGATCTATGGGAGGCGCACCAGGCAATGGTGTTATGCGCTTGTACACCAATGCTCCTAGAAACCAATCTATTGAGTTAACTGCTCAAAATGGCTCACATTCTTACATAGATGTACCAGGAGGCAGCCACTTTGGAGTAGGTTTAAGTGCTCCAACTTCTGGTAAGTTACAGGTTCGTGTAGATGGTTCTGATGCTACTACTCGCTATGGTATTTATAATTATAATATAGGTGGATATACAGGTACATCTTCTACCTATGGGATGTACAACTATAATGGAACTGCAAGTAGAGGTATTAAATATGGATTTTATAATGATGTAACAGCAGGAGGAAATGCAGGAACTCGTTATGGTATTTATAATATTGTGTCTCAAAATTCCGCTGCAACTTCAGGTGGTGTATATGGTATCCGAAACTATGTGAATACTACCTATGGAACATCTACTAAATATGGACTCTATAACCGTATAGCAGCAAGTAGTACAAGTAGTGCAACTCTATATGGCATAAATGCACAAACCTCAGGAGGTACAGGAACACGTTATGGAGGTTATTTTTCAACCTCATCTTCATCTACTAGTGCCAATCGTATTTATGGAGTATATAGTACTGTCACAACAGCAGGTTCTGGCAATAAATATGGAGTATATAGTACGGTTTCAACTTCAGGAACAGGAACTAAATATGGGGTGTACAGTACTCTTTCAGGTAGCGGAAATTATGGAGTTTATGCCAATAACACCTCAGCAGGAGGGCATGCAGCTTTCTTCAATGGAGATACAGAAGTAGACAATGGGTGGTTGTCTGTAGGTGCTGCTACAGGTTCTACTACACGTACAGGAGTGTATGAAACTACTTGGACAGGTAATTATTCTTTTAATGATGATGGATATAGATATTATAAAATAGGAGATTTTGATTATCCCACAACAAATTTACCAACTTCTGTAACAGTCAAAAAAATTGTCTGGGAAATGGATGGTTATCACCAAGATGCGAATGAAGATCATGGTGTTTGGATTCATTTTGGTAGTTCTACAGGTGGTACTTGGTATGGATGGGCTGGTAATGCAGGAAATGGAGCAAAGGATGTAAATTGGCATTATGTAAGTGGAACAATCACAAGTACACAAAGTCGAGGAGCAGATATTTATATGCGTGTAGAAGATGAAGATTGTACTTTCTGTGGATCAGACCAAATGCGTGTATTCAATATGCATATCAAAATTTATTACGAATATAATCAAGCACTCCAAGATGGAGATATAGCTGCTTCAGGGCGTGTATACGCAAACACTAGTGCAGATGTAGGAGATATGGCAGAGTACTTTGAGGTGGCAGCAGACGAAGAAGCTGGTATCGGGCATGTAGTAGTACTTAAAACTGGAACTGACAATGAGTATGCTTTATCTAAAGAACCTTATGCACAACATATAGTGGGAGTTGTTTCTGAAAATCCTTCTGTTGTATTGAATAGTCCTAAAGCTGGTCCTCCAGTAGCCTTAGCAGGTCGTGTAAAAGTAAAAGTGGTAGCAGGAAATGAGCTAATTAAATCGGGTGATTTCTTAACTACAAGTGCTGAAGCAGGTAAAGCTATGGTAGCTACAGAAGCAGGTCCTGTGATAGGATATGCTGTGGCCAACCAAAAAGAAGGAAATGACTATGTTGAAATTTTAGTACAACCGGGACGTTTCTATTATCCTAGACCATCTAAGCTCAAGGAAGCAGATGATAAGCAGGATAGAGTCAAAGAAAATGATGAAGACGAACATAGCAGACGTAGAAACTAGTATATGAAACAGTATATTTTTAGCACCATTTTTATGGTAATAAGTTTTAGTATCTCTGCTCAACCAAAGCAGCTAAAAACAGATGTAGAACAAGCTATCCAAAATGGCCAGAAATGGATGAAAAACAACAAGGCTAGTTTGGGTATAGAAAGCTATATCGTCTATAATCTTTTAGAGCGCAGATTTCAACAGCCTAAGGTAGCGAATAAAAAGCAGCTACTTTCAGACAATGAAGAGGAGGCAAAAGCACTAAAACCTTTTTATCGTTTAATGGATAATAATGCTTCCTTGACCAAAGAGGAGTTAGCAAAGGTAGAAGGACGTATTGATAAGTTAGTGACCAAAGCAATTTGGTGTGATCAATATCCACTACCAGATAATTACCTAGCAGATCTAGAAGTTTTGTATCTAAGAGGCAAACATAGACTGACACATGCTTATTTGGCAACACTTTTTATTCAGGAAAATAATAATTCCATTATTGAAACAGCTGAGTATAAAGAATTGGAGCAAAAAATAACTAAGAGCATGCAAGAGTTTCTGACTAGCAACGATGTTACTAGTGATGTTTGGATAGAAGCTATTGCATTGATGCTTTATGCAGGGCAACATCAAAAAATATCTGATGCTTATATTCAGCGTGTTCTAGAAGCTCAAGATGCAAGTACCGGAGGCTGGAAGAACTATCCAAATAGTGCAGAAACTAATCATCATACTACAGCTCTAGCTTTATGGGCATTATTAGAATACAATAATAAGCCTATTAAGAATATTAGATGGATTCAGCATTAGAGTAGACAATACTCTTAGTCCAAAAATCTTAAATTATATGAAAAAAATATTTATAAAATATAGCATTGCATTATCTATAGGAATGTTGCTTAGTTCTAGTACTCATGCGCAGCACAATGGCGAGTTGTACAATAATGGGGCTATCCTAACAGTAGACAATAATGCAGTCATAAGCGTATGGGGCGACATGCACAACATGGGTACATCGGCACACCTACGCAACAACGGTCTAATAGAAGTACAGGGTAATTTGTACTCCGATACCCGTTTTCGTCAAGACGGTATAGGCACACTCCGTATGGAAAACAATGATGTCAACAGTGCTGAAAGGCAGTTTATATCAGGAAGTTATGCTGTAAGAGGCGGAACAGCTCAGATAGGAACAGGCAGCGATGGATCTTTTTACAATTTAGAGTTAGCCAATACACAAGGTTATGTCTATTTGTTTGGAGTTGGTAATATTGCAGATGTACGAAACTCAGTAGATTTTCAACCTATTGGAGCATCTGGGACTCCTCCAGCAAATTTATTAGTTACTAGCAATATTGGAGCTACAGGAGCAATTACTTACCCTGCCAATGGAGCTAACTATTTAGCCACTTTTGGTATGATGAATCCAGCCACAGGCAATGCTAATTTTCGCAACAGTTCTATAGACTTGGGAGGTGGAGCACCTGTTGGAAATATGTCAGCAGTAGATCAAGGATATGTTATAGGAAATTTGCGTAGAGCAGTTTCGTCTACTGGTGGAGAATATGGCTATATATTAGGCCTAGAGCCAGCAGGAGCTGCAGCAGCTAGAGGCTTTCAATACATCCATTTAGATTTTGGTGCGAACAATTACGATGTAGTTACAGGCTATTTTCAGCAGGGTAGCGACAACACCATTCCCGGTTTTGTAAACGACTGTGGTGGATATGATATCAACTACTATGGTGGTACAGATCATGGAGAGTGGGTATTTGAAGATATTCAAGGAACAGGAACAGGCGACTACGAAGTCAAAATTTGGCCACAAGATCATACCGCACCACCTCAAACGGTTTGGATGATTACTAAAGACAATAGTGTTTTAGGGACAATAGGAGATTGTGGGCCTAATCTTACAGGTCTAGATAGAGCAAGTTTTAATGGCTTTTCTGAATTTGGATTTGCTGGCTCTTCAGTCTTTGTACCAATTGAGTTATTAAGTTTGGATGCTACACCTATTCAGAATAAATACATTAGAGTTGATTGGTCTACAGCCAAAGAGGAAAATGTTGATTATTATGAAATTTACAGAAGTGTAGATGGTATTAATTTCGAACAAATAGGAACACAATCAGCTGTTGGGAATTCTGTAGTACAACAGGATTATCGGTATGATGATTTTGGAGTAGTGCAAGGAATAACTTACTACTATAAAATCAAAACAATTGATGAAGATGGTTCTTTTGATTTTACACATATTGTTGCTGCTAACCTAAAAGGGACAAAAGCAGTTGAGAAAGTTAACATCTATCCTAATCCAGTAGAAGGAGAGATTGTTAATCTTGAAATTACATCTATCTACGAACGCAATACAGACATACGAATCTATGATGCTATTGGGCAATTGATGTATGAGCGAAATATTGAGGTTATTGAAGGGTTAAATTTATTACAAATTAATACCAACGAATGGCCTGGTGGTGCTTATGTGGTACAAATTATTTCAGCAGATAGAACGATTACCAAAGAAGTGATCAAAATAAAATAATTACTAAAGAATTGTTATATTTGAACGGCTATCCAAAATCTAATGGATAGCCGTTTTAGTATATATAGACAACAATACCTATACTCCACTAACTTTTGAGAAGAGCTTCTCATACACTAAAAATAGCGAAGTATTAACTAATACACAACATGAAAAAAAAGAATCAAGCACTCAATTTTGTACTTATGGCTTTTGGTATTTCGTGGACAGCATCTGCCATGAAAAACTTATTTTCCTCTGGTGATGGAGGAGGTTCTTTTATAGGCCTTTTTTCTTGGATAACTTATATGCTCGGTCCTTTAGTAGCCGCCTTTGTTATTGAGAAATTTATGAGAGATCAGCCTATTTCTAAAAGCTTAAAAATTAGTTTTAAACCCAATAGATGGTTTCTATTTGCATTGACCATTATGTTTGTTGTCATTGCGTTAAGCATAGGGGTTAGTTTATTGATGCCAGATGTAGAATTTTCTTGGGAGTTGGAAGGCTGGTACGAAAAAATGGCAGATGTAATGCCCGCAGATAACTTAGAAGAGATGCGAGCAAATATAGAACAATCACCTATCCATGTAGTTTGGATTACTGTAATAACAGCCTTATTGCTTGGGCCTACTTTAATGGGAGGAATCATGTTAGTGTATGAAATTGGTTGGAGAGGATCTTTATTTAAAGAATTGGCGCACTTTGGGTTCTGGAACAGTTCTTTGCTAATTGGGTTCTTAGCAGGTATTTGGTGGATGCCAACGATCATGCAAAATGATCAAATTCAAGGAAATCTTTGGATGAATGCTGGTCTTATTGTGTTGTGGAGTACACTCCTTTCTCCATTGCTATGTTATATCGCACTTAAGGCTAATTCCATAATAGCTTCTGCTATTGGATTAGGTGTTTTATTTAGTTGTATGTCTATCCCTCAAATGGTTTTATATGGAGGTAGTGACCTTATCGTAAGCCCAACAGGGCTGAGTGGGATAATTGTTCTCCTAATTTTCTTACTATTAATTCATTTCTTTGATACCAAATTTACAGAAGCGCAATTAACAACTCTTGATAGCTTAGAAGATTATTGGGATATAGATAAAAGTGATGAGGGAATAAGTTAAACAACTTTTCTGAAACTTGGATTTTGAATAGAAAATTTATAAATTAGATACACTAGGATAATTATGCCCCACATAAATTATTCTAGTTTTTTTTAAAAAAAAATCCTAATAATATGAAAAGTGCATCTATATTATTAAGCATCTTCTTGATGTTTTGTAATACAACTATTGCTCAAGATCAAGAAAATAACAACTCTTTTATTAGTGGCATTGTCCAAGATCAAGAATCTGAAAGTAGATTAACTGGAGCTATAGTTGAATTATTAAATATCACACCTAGAAAAACAACTATAAGTAGCGAAAATGGTTCTTTCCGACTAGTGGATATTCCTGTAGGACGACATCGGTTATTGATTTCTTTAGATGGTTATGAACAAACTATTGTGACTGATATTGTCGTCTCAGCAGGAGAAGATGTTGCGGTAGAGGTAGAGCTTAATGAGCAGCAGGCTAGCGAAGTTGCTAAAAAAGAAGTAACTAAGGAAAAGAAACAACGGTTTACTCGAACAACTAAAGATAAACCTAATAACAATATGGCTGGAGTGAGTGCTAGACCTTTTACTATAGAGGAAGTCTCTCGTTATGCTGGTTCTAGAAATGACCCTGCACGACTAGTTACTAATTATGCAGGGGCTAGTGGTTATGATGATTCTAGAAACGATATTGTTGTTCGAGGTAACTCACCTTCTGGAGTGCAATGGCAAATAGAAGAATTACCTATTGAGAACCCTAACCATATATCTACCATAGGCACAACAGGTGGTATTACACCTATATTAAACACATATGCATTAGCAAACTCGGATTTTATGACAGGAGCTTTTGCCGCACAATATGGCAATACGGTAGCAGGGGTATTTGATTTGAGCTTGCGTAAGGGGAATTCGAATAAGTTTGGATTTATGGGAGTTGTTGGTACACAACGCGCTGAAGTATTAATAGAAGGGCCTCTCAGTAAACAGAAAAAAGGTGGCTCATTCTTATTGAGTGTGAGGGGATCTTTGGGGAATTATTTATTTAAGAACATATTTCCAGTAGATCCAGAACATCAGGATGTCAACTTTAAAATCAACTTTGGGAAAGGGAAATTGGGAGAGCTAGAGGTCTTTGGAATTGGAGGTAGAAGTGTATTGTTTATTCCTTATACCGAAACCTCTTTTTTAGATACCTATCGTTATGATATTTTTGAAGATGAGGAGTATAATCATTTAAACTGGATGGGACTTTTGGGAGTGAAGTACACAAAGTTTTTATCCCCCAAAACTTATTGGAGAACAACAGTAGGAGCTACTTTGCATTATAATAAAGTAGAGTGGGTGTATAACGAAGAAATTGCTCCAGATGAGATAGAGAGAGAAACGACTTATTCTATTAATAATCGTAGATTGAATTATTTGTTACATAGTTATGTGAAATCTAAATTAAATAAGAGACTAACTTTGAGAGGAGGAGTTACAGCTAATTATTATGATTTAAGCCTGTACGAATTCTATGACTATGAAGATCAAATAGATACTGAATTCAAAGGAGGAATGGCTTTGCTAAGAGGGTATGTACAAGCTAAGTATAGCCCTGTGGCTAATCTGATTTTTAATATAGGGCTAAGTTCTCAATACCTTAGTTTGAGTAAGAACATAGTGGTAGAGCCTAGAGCTGCTGTTAATTGGGAAATAGTTCCAGGGCATACTTTAAGCTTTGGATATGGATGGCATCATCAAATGCAGAATTATTTAGCCATGTTCTATACACCTGTTATTGGTCAACAAGCTAATGGAGAACCTATTTATAGCTATGAAAATCGTAATCTGAAATTCACAAGTAGTCATCATTTTGTATTAGAGTATAATTGGATTATTGCTCAAGATTGGCGATTGAAATTGCAAGGTTATGCGCAACTATTAGATCGAATTCCTGTAGAAGTTGATTCTTCTGCACATTCAGATATTAATATTGGAGCTACTTTTTATGATGTTTATACTAGTGAGTTAGTTAATGGAGGACAAGCCCGTAATATGGGGATAAATCTAACTTTAGAAAAATTCTTTTCTAAAGGCTATTATGGCTTGCTTTCAGGAAGCTTTTTTACTTCTGATTATGCAGGAAGTAATGGCTCATGGAATAGAACTATATTTGATAATATGTATATTGTTAATCTATTAGTGGGTAAAGAGTTTAAGTTTGGAAAGCGTAAAAGACAAGCCATATTTACGGATGTTAGATTCTCTACCATGGGAGGAAGGCCTTATACCTCTATTGATTTAGATGAAACTTTAGCCTCTTTTCAGGCAGGAGATGAGGAGGTTTTGTTTCTAGAAGATCAGAAAAATGAACAAACATTGCGTCCATTTTATCAAGTAGATTTTAAGGTAGGAATTCGGTTGAATACCAATAAATCAGTACATACAATTAAAGCTGATTTTTTTAATATAGCTAACATCAAAAATCCTTTTGCTGTACGATACTCAGAATCTTTTAATCCTCAAAATCCAGATGAAGCAATTAGGGGAGAGGAAGGGGTCATTTATCAGCGTGGATTTATACCAGATATCACCTATATTGTTCAGTTCTAACAAATATAATCGGTCTTTCAAAACAGCGTTTTATAGACCATTTTAAATAGTTTTTTTTAAACTATATTAAGAATACCTCTGTTATTTGAATGTAATAAATTTTTAGATTGAAACCTAGCAGAATAGGGGGCTAAGCTGTATTTTGCTGTCATAAGAGTATATAGGTCTAACTTTTTGATAAAAATGCTATTATGAAAGCTCAATACCACAAATTACCTCCATTCCCTAATGGTTGGTATGTTATAGAACGTTCCGATCAACTTAAAGCAGGTGAATTAAAAACCAAGCGGTTTTTAGGAGAAGATGTAGTTGTTTTCCGAACAAAATCGGGGAAAGCCTCTGTTATGGATGCTTACTGTCCACATATGGGAGCACATTTTGGACATGGAGGTAGTGTAGATGGAGAGTGTATCAAATGTCCATTTCATGGATTTGAGTTTGATGTGCATGGTGATTGTACCAAAACAGGTTATGAAAATAGCAAGCCACCATCTAGAGCTAAAGTCAAAACTTTCCCTATACAAGAAGTCAACGGTTTAATATTAGCTTATCATGATGCTCAGGAACTAGAACCTACATGGCAAGTACCTAGAATGGATATGACTGAGTGGACTGATTTTTTGTGGGTAGAATGGGAACTGAAAAGCCATCCGCAAGAGACCTCCGAAAACAGTGTGGATATTGGCCATTTCACAGAAACACATGGTTACAGTGATGTAAAACAGTTGAGTGAACCTGTAGTAGATGGTGCTCACCTTCATGTGCATTATGGAATGGATCGAGCCAATTTTTTGGGCAAAAAAAGCAACCCTGTACAGATAGAATTCAAGGCAGATGTGCATGGTTTAGGATACTCGATAGTAGAGGCACATACCAAAAACTATAACCTAACAACACGTCATTTTGTATTGCCTACACCTATAGAAGATGGTAAAATCATTTTGCGTATAGCTTCTAGTATCAAAAAAATAAAAAAATCGGGACAGATACATCCTCTAGCTTCAATTGTCCCTAAATCTTTACTCAACTATATCCTATCTAGAATTGTTTTTAGTGGATATAAACATGATGTAAGTCAAGATTTTAAGATATGGGAAAACAAAAAATATATTTTAAGAACACCTTTGGCACCAGGAGATGGTCCAATTGGGTTGTATAGAGTATGGACAAGACAGTTTTACCCAGAGGCTAAAGTAAGTAACGAAACCTAAGGAAAGGTAACCGATAGGTAGATCTTTAATGTCCTCTAAATGGTTTAAATCCTCCGTCTTCAGACGGAAAAGACTTAAGTCCTTGCAAATGGTTATCTTAGCAAGATGAAAAATTACACAAAAGCAAGTCATACGATTTATCATCATAGATAGCATATAGTG
>JAAEPD010000163.1 GCA_024222455.1 Aureispira sp. | reverse complement strand
TGAAGTAATCAAAGCATATATAGAGAATCACAACGATTCTAAGCAAAGTGATAACTCGAATAATATTTCTTTAGAATAGTCAGGGGACTTATAGTCCTAATTTTTAACCTACCAGACTTCAGCTGGTAGTATTTCAGTTTATAGACCCCTAACCAAGGAGTTTTTTAACCTTGAAAATCATAAAAATGCTTTATGGGGTAAATATGGGGAGTATGCTACTAGGGTAGGAGATTATTATATTTCAGCCCCTTATGCTTATAAAACTAAGGGGGAAACTAAATGGGAATCTTATTTATGGAGATTAGATGGTATAGAGTTTATATTTTTAGCTCACTTAGAAGTAT
Organism: Aureispira sp.; assembly: GCA_024222455.1. Lineage (GTDB taxonomy): Bacteria > Bacteroidota > Bacteroidia > Chitinophagales > Saprospiraceae > JAAEPD01. Next base: position 2,075 of record JAAEPD010000163.1, on the reverse strand, counting down.
TTAATGCTCAAGTCTATTTTTATCCTTTAACTAGTGATGTAGCTACAGATAGTATGGAGGCTTCTTTTGATGGATATAGAAGGGGAGGAGCTTATTATAAAGCAGGAACTGTAGAGTCTTATATAGAACAATATTGGCACTCCAATTTAGATAGAATAATTGTAGGAATAGATAGTTTATCTAGGCAATAAATAGAATGGTCAGATGTTGTAGATAGAAATATATTAAAATTATGAAAATATACTTCTTATTGGGTGTCATCTGTTGTTGTTGGGCTTGCTCCAATTCGGAGAAGGTCTTGGAGTATTGGGAGAATGGCGAGCCTAAAAAGGTTTTGGCTTATGTCAATGATCGCAGACAAGAGTATTATCGGTTTTATTATGCGAGTGGAATATTAGAAAAGGAAGGTGTCTTGAATGATACTATCCCTGTCTATAAATGGTTAAATTATTACCCTTCTGGAGAACTGCACCAACAACTGTATTATGATGAAAAGGGGACTTTGGTAGACAGTTTTATTACTTATTATGTCAATGGGCAAATTCAAGAGATTGGCCTTTGGGAACATGATGCTGTCAAAAATGGAGAATGGACTAGCTATTATGTAGATGGAACTCTAAAATCTCAAGAACATTTTGTACAAGGGCATAAGGAGGGAAAGCAAACTTATATAGACTCTGTAACAGGGAATAAGCTTATAGAAAGGTATATAGAGGATGGACGCTTAATTAGTAGAGCGACAAAAATTGGAGACACTACTCACCTTAGAGAATTTTATAAAAATGGAGGTTTAAAAAATAGTAAACAGTGGTTGGGCAAAAAGGCCTATGGACAATGGTCAAGCCATTATGAAACAGGGTTTGTGGAGTGGATAGGGAAGTATCATTATGGCAAAAAGGTTGGTAAATGGTGGTTTGGCTATGATAATGGAGATATTAGAGCAGAAGGGGTATTTGCAGATACTCTCCTATCTAAGGTGAATGTTCCCATAGATTTTGAATATAGAGACCCCATATTTTTGGAAGAGAGTAAGGTTGTACATTTAAGAATGGGAGAATGGACTTTTTGGGATGGAGGTTTGCTCGAAACACGTATTTATAGTATAGATGAAAATGGGGTTTATTGTGTTGAGATAAAAAGCAATCGACCTAAAAGGAAACGAAAGAATAAACGTAGAAAGAAATAACCTATGAATAAATGGATATATGTATTGGCTATTGGTTTGGGAGTGTTTTTGGGTTGGCAATTGCTAAATGGAGCAGGGGCCCAACTTGAACCAAGTGTAGATGAGATAAGAATGGAGACCTGGGAGAGTAGACTCGAAGAAACTAAAGAAATAAAAGCTTATGGTTTTACGGTAGGGGAAAATCAATTTAACTTGATGAAAAGGGCTAATGCTGATTTTTATCGCTGTATAGAAGTACTTAGTATTGTTGGAGATTTAGAACACAGAGTTCGGTTTGATGGGGTTGAATATCTAAAAGAGTTTGTAGTAGATTATAATAATGATGGTTATGAGGATGTTATTCTTTTGGGGGCAAAAATACATCCTAAAAAGAGTTTACGTATCATTCTGGAGCAGAAGCAACCTTTAGAAGATGACGGAGTTGTTCGCTTACAAGCATTCAAAATAAAGGAAAATAGTAGTACTCCAACTATGTTAGTAGAAGGGCTAGATACTACTCAAAATGAACGATATTATTTAACCCCTTTTTATGAAGGAGATAGTGATTTTATTCTCCGAGATCAAGTGAAGCATTCTGTTGTTTGGAAGGATGGGGAACCTTCTATTATTGGCATTTTTGAAGTGCGTTCTGATCAGATGTATTTTGTGCCTCAAAGTACTAAGTATGCTTCAGCAAGTTATGAGGGTGCTTTTTTGAAAATGACAGAAGAAAGGTTGGTTGAATATATTCAGACGCACTGGAAACAAGGAGACTGTTCATTAAACTGTGTCACTAGAATTTAAGTAAAAAAAGCTTAAATTAGAAAAAACAGTTTAGTTATGAAGAAAAAGATGGACTGGGAAGGCTTCGAGCAAGCAGCTCTAAGCAAGTTAAAAAATGGAGAAAAGC
>JAAEPD010000162.1 GCA_024222455.1 Aureispira sp. | reverse complement strand
TATCACTAACTTGTTCATGGTTTGTAGTTGTTTGCTTTTTCTAAAAGTTTCGTCACTTTTAAGCTAAACATTACAAACCACTTTTTTTATTTTAACTTTTTGTTTTTAAATCTCTTCACTTTGAACTCCCCTTAGCCTAAATTTTTCTTGTGGGTTTTATTTATCAATTGTTGCTTACCCCACAACCAAAAAAGCCCCTTCTTATGAAAAAAATATTGCTTCTTTTCTTGATTTTTAGTTATACTCAATTCACTTTTGCAGCAGTTTGTACTTCTATTGGCAATGGGAATTGGGCAGACCCTGCAACATGGGACTGTGGCAGAGTACCTGAAAATGGTGACCAAATTATTATAGCAGAAGGGCATCAAGTTGATGTTGATTGTAATTGTGGGACCTATTCTGATTTTAGAATAGATGTTTATGGAGTTCTTTATTTTCTGAATGGACAAAAAGTTTATCTAGATTCAGTTGGTGTTATTCAAGTACATGTTGGTGCTAGAATCTCAGGAGATAATGGAGGTTCTAAGATTATTATAGCTGGAGATACTAAATGGAGAGGAAACGAACCTGATATTATAGGCCCAGCCTATTTAGGAGCTAATAATGCTGGGCCTGTAAGTGGTATATTCCCGATTGAGTTGATTTATTTTAGTACAGTATTGGAAGGGAAGAGTATATCCGTTAGTTGGGCTACAGCTAGCGAAACTAATAATGATTTTTTTGTTGTTGAACGCTCTTTAGATGCTTTAACTTGGGAAGACTTAATTACTATTGATGGGGCTGGAACTAGTTCTACTACTAGGTATTATAGTGTGCTTGATGATGAGCCTGAATTTGGAATTTCTTATTATCGTCTAAAACAAACAGATTTTGATGGCACAACTAGTTATTCAGATATTAATAGTATTGAAAATAATAAGAACAAATCGATTGTAGTTTACTCTACTCCTTTTGCAAAAACACTTATAGCAGAAGGCCATAGTATTGGCAATAATGCTTTTTTTATGAGTAATAGTTTAGGGCAAAGAATACCAATTATTTACAAAGCAAGAACAAACAAAATAACTTTTAATTTAGAAGATCTTAATCAAGGGATTTATATTATTAGCTTTTTGTACAATAACACTTGGGAGAGTTATAAAGTAGTAGTTCCTTAGTCCATAAAGTAGTGCATCTTAATGATTAAGATAGAGGGAATGATGAAAAATGAATTGTCGGTCTAAAAATATATTTGTATATTTACATGTTAGCCTATTAATTATTTTTAAGCCCCTAATTATATTAAATATGAAGAAACTACTACACATTTTTTCCTTTTTTATATTTATAAATGCCATAACTGCCCAAACATGGGAGGTGAACCCTAACACCAATTACAACAGTTATTTCGAAGAAGCATATCAACAGAATCCTTTGATACCTAAGGGGATATTAGAGTCTATAGCTTATACTCGTACACATATTCGTCATATAGAACCTCAGAACGAGGAACCTAGTTGTGTGCAATTGCCAGCAATGCATGGAGTAATGGGATTGATGGAGGATGGAACTGGCTATTTCAGAAATAGCTTGCAAGTTGTAGCAGACTTATCTGGTTATGAGGCAGAGGTGATTAAAGCAGATGCTCGACTGAATATATTAGCATTTGCAAAAGCATACAGTAAGTTGCAAACAAACTATAATTTAAGCTCTAGTTCACCAGAAACACAGATTCAGATTTTAGATGCCTTGAGTGAATTACCTACTGATGACGAAGCACTTTTGAATTTTGCTTTTGATTCTTATGTTTATTCCATCTTTAAAAACTTAAACAGTCCTAAGTTTCAAGGAGCTTACAAACTACCTAAGTATAATATTGATTTAGAGAAAGTATTTGGAGAAGATAATTATAAAATACTAAGTGCAGGACAACTCAAGACAAATGGAAGCAGCATTTCTAGGGTAGATAATGGTCAGACTTATCGTCCTCAAGGAAGTAGTAGAGCGGCACCTCCCTGTTCTGACTTGTCAGGAGGATTTCCTTATACAGTGATCCAAGATGCAGCCGATCCTTCGAATTATAATTCACGTAGTGGTACTCCTATCTCAGCTGTTACTATTCACACAATGCAAGGATACTATTCTGGAGCTATTTCTTGGTTCAAAAACCCTATAGCTAATGTGTCTGCACACTACAATATGCGTAGTTCTGATGGTCAGATTACACAAATGGTTTGCGAAATTGACAGAGCTTGGCATGTAGGGAATTCTAATTCTTTAGCGGTAGGGATTGAGCATGAGGGTTATGTGAGTGATCCTTCTTGGTATACCAATATTACCTATGTTGTTTCTGCTGAATTAACCAAAGATATTGCCACTCGAAATGGTATCCCCATTATTCGTACTTATGATGTAATCGGTGATGCAGTAGTCAATGAGTTAAGTACCAACTGTTATAGAATAAAAGGGCATCAACACTTCCCAAGTCAGTCGCATACTGATCCAGGAGAATTTTGGGACTGGAATTATTATTATGACTTGTTGAACCCTGCAGGAGCTGCTCCTAGCAGTAGTTTTACAACTTGTACAGGTTCTTTTACCGATTCTGGCGGAGCTGGGACTAACTATGGTAATGATGAAAGAATCTTTTATCGTATAGAGCCAACTGGGGCTACTAGCGTGACTTTGACTTTTAGTGCATTTAATGTGGAAGCAAATTATGATTACCTCTATGTTTATGATGGAGATTCTGAGAATGATCCATTGTTGGCTGTATTGGATGGAACTACAATGCCTTCGGCTATTACAGCCAATAGCGGTAAGATGTTTTTAGAGTTTCGTACAGATTGTGGAACTACAGCCTCTGGTTGGGAAGCAAGTTGGACTTGTAGCACTGTAGCACCTTCTTGTGCTATGCCTACGGCATTGTCTGAAACTAATCAAACTCACAATACTGCTCGTCTGCAGTGGACTGGAACAGCTCCTAATTATGAGGTGAAATTCAAGCGATCTTTAGATGGAACTTGGACAACTTATTATACTAGCAATGCTTACCAAGATGTACAAGGATTAGCAAGCGGAGCCCGTTATTTTTGGTCTGTTAGAGCAATATGTGCAGTAGGAGATACTTCTATTGCACATAGCAGAGAGTTTATTAATGGGGTAACTAATGATATAACAGTAGACTTGTGTAGCGGACGTTTTACGGATACTGGTGGTGAGTTAGGAGGTTATAGAGATGATGAAGATTATACCTACACTATAGCTCCTACAGGTGCTCAAGAAGTTACTTTAGTCTTTTCGAGTTTCAACTTAGAGACCAATTTTGATTATATGTATTTTTATGATGGTCCAACTACAGCTTCACCTCAGATAGGAGGGGCCTATACAGGAACTACAAGTCCTGGAACTATAGTGGCTCCAAGTGGAATCTTGACTATTCGATTTACTTCTGATAATCGTACTACAAGAGCAGGTTGGGTGGCAGATTGGACTTGTGATAGTGGCTTACCTACTTATCCTAGCCCTATTTTATTGGATACCACTATGGCAGGTAATTTAGATTGTGGTCTAACTTATCATGCTTTTTATGACAGTGGAGGTTCTTTGGGGACATATGAGAATAATGAAGATTATACACAGACTTTTTGTAATCCAGACCCGACTAAGGCTATTCGTTTGTCTTTTAGACCAGATCCTACTGAGCATTTGAGTATGAACTCCACAACTATTGGGAATGACTACTTATATATATACAATGGGCCTGATGACAACTCTAATTTAGTAGGAGTATATACAGGTGCATCTAGTGCATCTCCTCAACCAGGTTCATTTGTGTCAACAGAAGGATGTGTTACCGTTAAGATAAAGACAGATGCTTCTGATCTTGGTCTTGGGTGGAGTGCTAGATTGTATTGTGTTGATCGTCCTACTATTGGAAGTGCAATAAATGTAGGAGGTGCTGCTGGTGACCAAGCCTTTACCGATTCTGGTGGAGCAGGAGGCAGTTATGGAAACAATGAAAGTTATATTATTACTTATCAGCCAGATCCATCAGCTCCAGCTGGAGAAGTAGTATGGGCAGAGTTTAACGGAGCTTCTAATATAGAGCGCAATTGGGATTACTTGTATGTATATGATGGGCCTAATACTAATGCTCGCTTAATCAACGTATATACTGGTGATGCTTCTAATGTTAATACTCTAGGGACCATAAAGGCAACCACAGCTAATAGCTCTGGAGCGCTGACTTTTCAGTTTTTCTCTGATGGAGCAACCGTTGCAACAGGTTGGGAGGCTAATATGACTACTGGTACTCCTCGTTTTGATTATGGGTCTAATGCTTGTTCTGGAGCTACCGCTATCACATCGGTAGGAGAGCCTTATGCAGGTAGTACTATGTTGGCGACAGGTGAGCCTGGTAGTCCTGATCCTGACCTTAATATTTCAATTGCAACTTTGCCAGAATGTTCAGGTATTAATACCATTACAAGATTAGAAAATACAGTGTGGTATAAGTTTCAGACGCCAACACAATTATGTACAGCTACTGAACTTAATGTTAATTTTGATAATATTTCTTGTCAGAGTGATGTACCTAGTGGAGCAGGGATGCAGTTTGTATTGTATGAATCTTCAGCTTGTAGAAACGGAAGTTCTTGGGGAGCACCAGTTTATTGTGCAGATAAGCTTAGAAACGGAGATAATGTAGATATTTTGGGATATTTAAATGTCAATACTACCTATTATATGATGGTAGATGGTTTTGCAGGTCAACACTGTAATTTTGATGTTACCTTAGAAGCCGTTACAGTTGGTGATCCTAATGATTGTGTATTCCCATTAGATTTGTTAGAGTTTAAAGGTCGTCCTGATCATGATCATGTAGATTTGACTTGGGAGACTGCAAATGAACATAATGTAGCAGGTTTTACAGTGCAACGTGCTATGCCAAATGGTGTTGATTTTGAAGATATTGGCTATGTAGAATCTACCACAACACATATATCGCAATCTGCTTCTTATGCTTTTGAAGATTATGATTATTACCGAAATAAGGTTAATTACTATCGTCTAAAAGAAGTAGATAGAGATGGTTCTACTATGAATCATAATGTGATCAGTGTAGACATGAGAGAGCGTGGTGATTTAGAAAATTTGGTGGATGTTTATCCTAATCCTGCTCAAAATACAGTTACTTTTTCTATGAGTAGTTTGTGGAAAGGGAACTATAATCTATTGATTTATGATATGACTGGTAAGCAGATTTATCAAACAGAGGGAAGTATTGATGTTGGCTTTTGGAAAGAAGAATTAAACATCAGTCATTTACCTCAAGGTATGTATATGTATCAACTAAGATTTGGAACAATTGCAAAATCTGGTCGATTTGAAAAAATGTAGAAGGCTTAAAAATATGTAAAACCTATTAAAGGTGCTTGAATAAATAGTTTTCAAGCACCTTTTTTATTGTTAGGTAGGGGTGCTTGTGTTCTTAGTTTATGCCAGGAATTAATGTTTCTTCTTAAAAATTAGGATCTTATCCTTTGATAATAAATATTTTTAATGTAGTTTTGGGGCATTGCCATAAGAATGGCATTTATTTTTGACTACCAACTAAATCGATTTAGTTGATAGTGAGATACCCTATGTTTTGTTCGATATTTTTTTGATTAAAACCTAAATCGATTTAGGTGTAAAAATTACCATTATGACTCCAAAATTTTACAAAACTATTTTATTAATAACCTTATGGATAGGTAGCCTTGTGCATTCAAATGCGCAGTATTGCACGTCTAATGCAACCAACACTGATGATACAGGAATAGATCAAGTTGTGTTGGTAGGAGATGTCACAACTATAAGTCAATCTTCTGCAGGTGTTTGTGCAGACTATACTGACAACACTGGTTTAGCCGCAGCAGATTTGGCAATAGGAGGTTCTTATGCTTTAGATGTTACATTGGGTACTTGTGGAGGTGATTACAATAAAGAAGCTCAAGCTTTTATTGATTGGAACCAGGACGGTGATTTTGATGATGCTGGAGAAAATATAGGGAGTACAGGATTTACTTCATCTACGACTATATTAACTATTAATTTTGTGGCAGGAGGCTGTGGCGGAACAGCTCTTTTGGGGAATACAAGATTGCGTGTGGTGTTGGTAGAAGGAGGAGTTAGTTCTCCCTGTGGAACATATAGCTGGGGAGAAACTGAGGATTATACAGTAGAGGTAAAAACAGGCACTGGTCCAACCAATGATTTTAATATAGCAGGTGATGCCATAGAGACAGGGACAGGTTGTGTGCAATTGACAGCAGATGTGGGGAGTCAGCAAGGTTATGCTTGGGGCCAAAATAGTCATTTGAATTTTGGAAGTGATTTTTCTTATGATTTTACTGTAAACTTGGGTGATGATAATGGAGGTGCAGATGGCATTGCTTTTATTATACAAAATGATCCAGCTAATATATGTGTAACTGGTAGTGGAGGCTGGGGAGCTGGTGGAATTGCAAATTCGCTAGCTGTAGAAATAGATACTTATTTGAATACTGAAGATAGAGATGATGGTTTGCCAGGTGTAGGCTGTTCGACGAGTGGGGTAGAGCCTGATCATTTAGATATTTGGTTGAATGGGGATATTAATCCTTCTGGATTTTGTGGTTCTAGTCCTGGTGCTCGGATTATTCCTGCAGCTGTGGCTTTGACTGATGGTGGCTCAGATCATGAGATAGAAAATGGATTGGATCATGTGTTTAGGGTAGCTTGGGATTTAGGGACAACTACTTTGTCAGCAGGTATTTGGGATGCTACGGGTACTATCCATTATGGCACAGTGAGTCATTCTTTTGATCCTTTAGTGTTGTTTGGAACAACTACTCCTTTTTATGGTTTTTCGGCAAGTACAGGAGGGTTTAGCAATGAGCAGAGCTTTTGTGCTCCTGCTGATTTGCTCTTAGCTGAAATTACGGAAGTGAAGGCTCAAGTTATCTCAGAAGAGGTCAAGTTTAGTTGGGTAACTAAAAGTGAAGAATTGGGCGATCAATTTATCGTAGAGCGTAGTCAAGATGGGATTTATTTTGAAGAATTGAGTTTTATAGAAGGTGTGGGCACAGCACATGAGTATTCTGTTTGGGATGAACTGCCTTATCAAGGAGTATCTTATTATAGACTAAAAGAGATAGATGCAAGGGGAGAGGTTTATTATTCTGAATTGAAAGCTGTGACGATAGCCAACTCTTTGGAGCACTTAGGTGTTTATCCTAATCCTGTAAATGATTTACTGTGGCTGGATATTTCGGATATAACAGATATAGAGGATTTGGACATTAAAATATATAATAGTGTTGCTAGAAGTTTTGAACCTTTGGTAACGCAAAAAGGGAAACATTTTTTGCTTGATGTTCAAGCATTAGATGCGGGTGTTTATATGATGCAAGTTAGGTTTTTTAAAGACAGGCAGTGGTTAAGCCAAGTTGTTAAAATTATTAAGTTGTAATGAGTAGGGCTGCCTGACGCGAGGCAGCCCTATGTTTTAGAGTTTAGTTAGCCATTTTTAGATTGGCTGTAGGTTGTATATAATGTTTGTTGATTTTGGTACAATGCACTAAATAGCGCCCATCTGATTTTTTCTCTTTGATAACACCAGGTGTCCAAGCCGTTTGAGATATACGAACAAGTACCTTGTCTCCAACAGCATAGCCGTTGGTTGATTTAGTAACTTCTTCTTTAGCTGTGGTAGTTGTAGTAGTGCTAGGATTTGGGTCTACTCGTAGAGCATCATTAGGGGCCGTATAAGACTTTTTTGTTTTTACGGTAGCCACATCATAAGTGCCATTGCTGTTAACCTTTTCTACTATAGCTGCTTCCCATTTTCCTGTATTGACCAATACATGATCACCAACTGTATATTTATCTTTAGTTTTAGGAGCAGATGCTTCGGTGCTTCCTGCGTTTCCTGCCAAGCTTGTTTTGAAAGATTTCATAAATTCGATATTCTCAGGAGAATGATCTAAATCACGCACATAAATTTCAAAATTAATGTCTCCTAAGTATGCACTGCGATACCACTCTTCAAACTTGGTACTTCCTCCACGACCTCTGAATGAACCAAAAAATCGAACATCTGTACCAGTAGCATTGTTGATTTTCCAATCGGTTTTTATCTCATCATAAGACGCAATGCCAGACATACTGTGTTGTTTCCAATTGCTTTTAGCTTGCTCATAGCGAGCACTATTCGATTCTTCGGAGCCAAAGTTATTGGCAATAACTACATAAGTAACACCATTAGCCTTCGCTTCATAAAGAACAGCACTGCCAAGATCTTTTTTTGTGTAGCCTTTAGGCATCTGGATGCTGAATCCGTAAGTTTTGTCTGTTAGTAACTCTAACTCAACAGGGGCTGGACATTCTGCGTTCTCAAAATTATCCGAAAGGTAGATTTCTGCATCTTTAAGCTTCCATATGCCTTTTTCTTGTTCTCCTATAAGTTTGGTGTGGTAGCTTTGGTCTGCATTGTAGTAGCTATACCAGTTTTTAGTATGTCCTTTGTGTTGCATAACCTCACAATACTGAGTGCGATAACTTTGCCCTTCCTTGAATATGTGGTTCATTGCACTGCTGATGGCTTCTTCAGCTCTATAAGTAATTAGGTATTCACTGCCTTCTTGGAAGCGGTAAGAGGGAGTTGTTTTGTATAAAAAGGATTCGACTTCTTCTTTGGAACCATTCATAAACAGGTTTCTAGCAAAGAACACTAATTCGTGGAAGTGTTTGAACTTCGGAATATCTATTTTTGCTAGACTTTCCCATTTTTCTTTAGCTTTAGCTTCTGCACGTTTGCGGCCAATACTTTGCAGCTTTAGTTTTTTCATTTCATCGCTAGAATGTGTTTTGGTTTCTAGGACTTTTGTAGCACTGCCATTGCCTCCTAGAGAAAAGTAGGCTTCTTTGAAGGTGAATGATTTGCCACAGCTAGATCGCTCGAAGGTGAAAGAAGCAGGAACAGTACATTTTTGAGTTTCTTTAGAGCCATAGAATTTGGTGAGGGTAACTGTGCCTGATACTCTTACTTTGTGTTCGCTACTCCAAGATATTTTACCACTTTCATCTAAGGCATAACCATGTATGTCTAGTAGATCAAAAAGGGTAGAAGGTTTTAGTTGGTCGAGAGGATCAAAACCACCTTTAGTGAGTATGGATTGCAGTTTACCAAAATCAGGTTTAGGCATGTTTTCTATCTTTTGACCTAGCCAATAGCCATGGTCTTTGTATTTACCATTGCTCCAGTATTCTATCCAACACCCTTTCCTGATAATGGCTTTAGGTGCACAAGAAAAACCTGCATTTTTTCGACCATAATAAGTATGTCTATAATAAGGGATTAAACTAGCGTATTTTAGTCGTTTGCCTTCATATTCATAACTGCTGTAGCCTGGTGTTTTTGCCTTGCCATCTACTATAACTTTGGAGGAGTTTTGGGCTGAGGTATTAATAATGTTCATCATAATAAAGATGCTTGGGAGCATAATTTTGATTAGGGAATTAATTTTTATAATATTCATTTTTTGTTTATTTTTTATTTCTTGAATAAGAGTGTGTTGCTGGAGTAATGTTTCATGTCTTATTACAAAGGTGGGGGATTGAGGAGAGGCTTTCAAGTATTGTTGGCGAGTGGGGACTTTTTTTGAGTTGACTACGAAAAACTGTTGGTAAGCTGTTTGGAAATAGAGGCAATTAAGCGGCTAAAAAGGTTTGTTTATCGAACATTTTGCATTTTTTGACAAAAAAAGAGAAAATTGACGACCAAAAGCTGTTAAAAAAACGTTATAGTATTTAAATGCACCATAATAATGGTAGGCAACAACCTATAGAAATCAATAACATCCAATTTAAAATGAAAATAAAAGGAACAGTAAAGCATCAGAAACTGTCTGGAGGCTTTTGGGGAATAGTAGGAGACGAAGGTGATAACTGGCGTCCAGTAAAAATGCCTGAAGATTTGAAAGTAGAAGGTTTGAAAGTAGAAATCAGTGCAGAACGAGAGGAAGGTGGTATCTCTATATTTATGTGGGGAACTCCTATTCGAATTATAGAGTTTAAAAAAGTATAGGATTCGTCCTAAAACTTTCTTAACCCATAAATTACAAGCAACTTATGTTATCATTAGCAATATATTTAACATCTTTTCTTTCTTTGGCTCTGTGGTTTTTGTTCAAGGAACAAAAATCGGTACGTAGCGTCTTTGGAAAGGTATTTTTAGCCTCTTTTGTAGGTTATACAGCTATGGCTTTTCTTTTGCCAAGCACTTCTTCTTATGGTTTAATTATGGATTATGCCTTCTTGTTTGGAGGTGGCTTCTTTTTGAATACATTTAGTAATAATAAGATCGTCTTTGCTATTCTTACTTTTGTAATGGCTAGTGGATATTATTATGGTGTGAAGGGAATCGATCCTTTTTCTTCTAGTAATGATAATACTGCTACACCAAATACAACAACAGTATCTTCAGTAGCGCCTAAAAATCTAGACCCTCAAAGTGAGCTTTTGATAGAGGTGGCTAATGGGCATCAGATGACAGAACTACAAACAGTAGTTGATAAATATAACTTAGATTTTGAATTAGCTTTTAATGTACAGAGCGGAGAGATTACAGAGTTGGATGATTATTATGCTTTGAATATCCCTGATGGGCAATTGAATAACTATGATGCTATTGTTGCAGATTTGCAGGCTAGTGGATTAGTTGACCATATTGAAGCTAATGAGCAGATTCAACTAGATCCTAGCGAAGCAGCTGAAGCTATAGAGCCTATGCGAAGAAGCTATGGGGTGAATGATCCTCAGTTGAGTAAGGTTTGGGGATTTGAGGCTATGCAAGTGGGCAAATTTTATGAGTTTGTTCAAAAAAACAAGGTAAAAGCTAAGCGTAAAGCTAAAATAGCAATTATAGATACTGGTGTAGATGCAGAGCATGAGGACTTAAAAGTGAATTTTGTAAGCACAAGTCCTACTTATAATGAAGATCCTCATGGGCATGGTACTCACTGTGCAGGTATTGCAGCTGCAGTATCTAACAATGCTATAGGAATTGCTTCTTTTTCTCCTAATAATGAGTTTGTAGAAGTGACTAGTATACAAGTATTTGGTAAGTACGGTAACACCTCACAACGTCGTATCATTAACGGCATGTTAGAAGCTGCAGATGTAGGTTCTGATGTGTTGTCAATGTCTTTAGGTGGCCCATCTAATGATAGAACACAAAGAGCTTATAAAGAGGCTGTTAATTATGCAAATAAAAAGGGGGCAATAGTAGTAGTGGCTGCAGGAAATGAAAATATGGATGCTGCGCAAAGAGCTCCTGCTTCTGTAGATGGAGTGATTACAGTATCTGCAATTGATGTTGCCTTGCAAAAAGCAAAATTTTCAAATACAATCAATAGTTTGAAAATGGGTATAACAGCTCCTGGGGTACAAGTCTATTCTACTATGCCTGATGGCTCATACGAATATATGAATGGAACATCAATGGCAACACCTTATGTAGCTGGACTTGTAGGAGTAATGAAGGCTATAAAACCTAACTTGACAACAAAGGATGCATATAATATTTTGAACCAAACTGGTATTAAAACTAAAGGTGGTGCAAAAACAGGAAGGTTGATTAACCCAACTGCAGCAGTGCAGCAATTACTTAAATAATATAGCAAAAATGGTAGTTTGGTAGGATTTTTGCTGCTTATTTATACTTAAATAAAATAGGACTATGAGAGGCATATTAGTATTATTGACGGGACTTGTATTGATCACTTTTGTGGCTTGCAATTCAACTACTCCAGAATCTAACCTTCTGGGAGACAATCTTATATCTACTACTCAGGAGACTCCTATGCCTTCGCAGCAGAATGGTTTAGACCATAATGAGGAAACTACCATTTCTGTAAAGATGTCAGAACATTCTGTTCAGTTAGTCATGTTGGGTGACGAAATAAAAGACACAAAATTATCAAAAGATAAAGTAAAAGAGTTAGAGAGTTGGTGGGATAGCCTACCTAAGCCCATCCAATCTCAGATTATGTCTAATAAGTTAGATATTTCTGTAGAATCTAATATCAAAACAAGCCCTAACAAAACTGTAGATCCATCTGTAACTAATACTCAGGTAGAAAATACAGGCGAAACCTTAGAGAAGATTATTGGAGCAACTACCGATATGACATATACGGTGAATACTACAGTAATAGAAAATGGAGGTCAAAAATCAGTAAGGGAACATGCTACTAATATTCATTTAGTAAAGAAAATGCCTGTAAAACTTAAGGAATTTACTGCCCAGATATTTATAGATGGAGAAGATGTTTCTAATGATAATATGCAATCGCTACAGTATTGGTGGTTGACGCTTCCTCAAGAGATTCAAGAAAAAATTCAAAATCGTGAACTGTCTATAGATATAGCTTGTCATATTATTGATCAAAGTGATTTGGATATAGAGCAAGATAAGCAACTAGGAGAGCATGCGGAAGATCATTTAGCCATAATGGAAGGTTTATTAGATGGAATGATTGGAGTATACCGAGTTTCAGGAATGGAGCAGAGTGTAGCTAAAATCAATACTAAATCATTGATAGAGCCTACAAGCGCACAAAGCATCAAGTATCCTTCTAGTCAATACATAAAACTAACACTACGTACGAATAAAGCGATTATTCCTCAACAGCCTTTATAGTTTGTACAGAATCTTGAACTAGATTAATCTAAAATAATTACCGGGAAGTGCTTTTACAATGCTCTTGAGCTCTAGTTCAAGGAGTATTGTTGCTATTTTGCTAGTGCTGATCTGTGTTTGCTGTATGAGGTCCTCCATGTGTACAGGATCTTGTCCCACCAAAAGATTTACGATGGTTTGTTCTGTTTTGGAGAGCTGTACAAACATTTTTTTCTGGAGACCTGCATCTTTCTTTTTTTGCCAACCCATTATATAAGCAATGTCTTCGGCTGATTCTAGCAAGGCTGCACGATGTGTCTTGATTAGGTGATTACACCCTTTAGAATAAGGATCTTCTGTGCGTCCAGGAACTGCAAATACATCCTTGTTGTATTCATTGGCCATATAAGCAGTTATCATCGATCCGCCTTTTTTAGCTGTTTCTATCACAACAACTGCATCTGACATACCTGCTATAATTCTATTGCGCATAGGAAAGTTGCTTTGAAGAGGAGCCATTTCGGAAGTGAATTCTGATAAAATGCCCCCTTGGTTAACCATCTGTTGTGCTGTCTTTCTGTGTTTAGCAGGGTAGATTTGGTCTAAGCCATGAGCAACAACCCCAACAGTATCCATTCCATTGCTAATACAACGTTTGTGTGCTGTAATATCTATTCCGTAGGCCAAGCCACTTGCTATAAGTATATCATAAGTCTTTAGGTTGTCAATCAGCTGTTCGCAAAACATGATTCCTCTACTGGTAGGTTTGCGAGTGCCTACTATTGATACAATTCTACTTGCATTTAGGTTAGTGTTGCCTTTATAGTAGAGTAGAAAAGGGGCGTCATAGCAGTTTTTGAGTCGTTGAGGGTAATTGGGCGATTCATAAGTTAATGCTTGAATGTTGTATTGGTTTATGAATTCTATTTCTTGTGTTGCTCTATCTATAGTAGAGCGTGAAGAAATTGCTTTTATCCAATCCTTTCGGATTTTTGCAGTAACTAATTCCTGATTGTTGGCTTGCTCATATATATACTGTGCAGAACCAAAATGATCTATCAATTTTTTGATGGTTTGGTTGCCTAGTTTTGGAATAAAAGAGAGTCCAATGCGATAAAGTAGTTCTTTTTGCGTGCGCAATGCCTTAAATGTTTAGGGTTGAGTGAACTAAAACATATGAATTAGTTTAAATTTTATGACAATAAGACTTTTTGACAAGTTGTCAGGACTGTTTTGTCTTAAATTCTAAACTAAATAACTAATAAAAGTTTTTAAAATAAAAAACACTTTAACTTGACTTTTAATTTAATTTAATTAAAGTGGGTTTAATTAAATTTGTTATTTAATAAGTGGAATTTTTTTGCTTTAAGCTTTGTAAAATATTTATTTATTATTTTTTATCAAAAACTGTAAAATCGAGTTTAAAATTGCCAAATTTTTATAGTACATTTGTTGCATCAACTAAAATCAAACAATCAATCACCATTTATCAATCAATTAATTTCTTAATTATGAATGACTTTTTGAAGAAAACAATGTATGCAGGTCTTGGTCTTGCTGTAGTGACACGTGAAAAAGCTGAAAAGCTTTTTGATGAGTTAGCCGAGAAAGGAAAAGAATATCGCAAAGAAGAGGAGACTAGTGAGCAAGAAGAAGTAAAAGCAGAGTCTGTAGCAGACCAAGAGGATGCAAGTAAACACACTTTTTTTGAAGACTATGAGCAAAAATTGCGCAAATTGGTAGAAAACACATTTGCAAAGTTCAATTTCATGAAAAGTGACGAGCAGGAGCATATTGCTAATCGTATTGAGCAACTAGAAGAGAAACTATCTAAATTGGTAGAAGATGCTTTAGCTAAAAGAGGCGCAAAAAAAGAGAAAAAAGAAGCTTAGAGGATTAGAACTAGGCACTTTTGAATACAAATAGTTTAAGACCTTTTTATCACCAAGGAATCGTCTAAACTAATCACCAGAATCAATCAATTTTTTTATTTAAGCTAGTTATGGAAAATATTATTAAAAAGGTATTGTACACAGGAGTTGGTTTTGTAGCAGCTACTACCGAAAAATTGCAAAAAGCAGTTGATGATTTAGTAGAGCGTGGCAAAATATCGGAAGAAGAAGGAAAAAAAGTTGTTGACGATGTTGTAAAAACATCTGAATACAAAAAAGATGAGTATGAAGGTCGCTTCCGCAAATTGGTAGATAGTACTTTTTCCAAGCTTAATTTGCCAAAGAATGATGGCCAAGAAAAACTAGAGAAACGCATCAAGTCTCTAGAAATAAAGGTCGGTTTGTTGGCTAAAGAAATAGAAGCACAAAAGAAAGAAAGAAAAGCTGCGGCTAAGAAAAAGGCTGCAGATAAAGATTCTAAGTAGTTTTTTTGGGTAAGTTTTATAGGGGAGACCTGTCATATTGTTGGCAGGTCTTTTTTTTGTTGAGGTTTGTCGAAAAAGAAAGCATGATAAACTGATGTTCAATACATTTGAATAAAAATTCCCTAATCATTAAGAACAAAAATAATGAACTTATCAAAACTGTTAATCCCTAAAATATACCTTCTTTTTGCTGTAGTATTATTGTCTAGTACACTGAGCATGGCTCAATTGAATAAGGACAGTACTACTTCTATCCAAGAAACCAATAATCTATCTTACTATAAGGATCAGAATTTGGATTCAGATTTAACTCAAGTCAATCTAATTTTGCCAAAAGGTATTAAAAATCCACCTGTATTTATGTGGATAGGTGGAGGCGCATGGGCTTATGTTGATCGGAATAAGGAGATGGAAATCTGTCGTAAGATGGCCAAACAAGGAATTGCTGTAGTATCTGTAGGGCATAGGTTGAGTCCAGCCTTGTTGTGGGAGCCCAAAAAGGAGGAAGGAATTAAGCATCCAGAGCATGTCAAGGATGTTGCACAAGCATTCAAATGGGTTTATGAAAATGCAGATAAATATGGTTATTCTAAAGAAAATATATTTGTAGGAGGTTTTTCTTCAGGGGCTCATTTGTCAGCACTTTTAGCAATGGATGGTAAATACTTAGAAGTTCTTGGACTTTCTAATAAAATGATCAAAGGAATTATTCCTGTAGGGGGAGGTTATGATATTCCATTATATAGAAAATCTTTAGTGAAGGAGGACTCTACTTATGATGCAAACCATATATTGCCAGTATTTGGTACTACTCATGAAGAACATGTAGATGCATCTCCAGTTACTTATATAGACAAACTAATAACTCCTATATTGATGATTTCGGAAGGCGAAACGTATGAATATAGTAGTGTGTTTGAACAAAGGTTAAAAGAGAAAGGGTATAAGAACTACCAAGTGCTCAATGCACATAACGAGACACATGCAAGTCTTTGGCTTAACCTAAGAGATGAAAAAGAGAGTCGATATCGAAATTTTATAGTAGACTACATTAAAGCACAAAGTAAGGTGACTAAAAAGGGGGAGAAGTAGATTATTTAGGTTTACTACTCCAAAATGCCCAAACGAAAAACAATAAGAAGGTTATGTCATTGATACCATATATAGTATAAAAGATGCCAGCAAAAAGATCTTGATTGTAGAGTGCCCCAATGTCGTTGTTGCTCATCCAAAGTACCCACATGACTACATAAACCAATTTTTCTAAGGCAAAAACAGCAGAAAGCCATCGAACCTTATCATAAGATTGGGCTACAGCAATATAGGCCAAGCCCCAAACTATGATCATAACTAGGCCAAAGTTTGACATCACCACAGGATCTGCTTGATTAAGTACCTCATTGGTGAATGCCTTAGAGAAAAGGAGTACACCCAATATATTGGCAGCACCTGCTGCAAGAAAACCTTTTGATATTAATCCGTTATTCATAGTATTCTTTTCTAAGACTATTTATCCATAAAAAAAAGGCCAACTTTAAGAAGTTTTAAATCTTGAAGTTGGCTTTTGTTATTAGTATAATGTTTTGTTAACAGAGGTTTATGAACCTTTGTTGTCTTCTTTATTACAATCCATTTCAAATTCATGGACAGTTGCTTTTGCATGCTCGCAGTCACCATCATAGCAAGAAGTTTTAGTTGCTAGATTGTCACAAGTGCCATCACCATAATTGACAAGAGCAGTAGTTTTTCCATTTTCTACGTATTTGATCAAACCACCTACAATGCAATCACAGTCTGCTGATTTTTGGATAGGTTCTACCACTATTTTAGTGTAGTCAGCCTTTCCTTTATTACAGCCTTTTTTATCACCCTTAGTACATTTTTTGTCATAGTCCTTTTTGTCCTTACAAGCATAAGAATCTTTGTCATAGTCTTTGTCCATAGGTTCTTTGGAGCAAGAAAAAACTAGAAGGAGACTAAGGATTGTAGTCGAGAGTAAAATTAAATTTTTCATACAAATAAAGCTTAGTTATCGGTTATTTAATATTCTAAGATAGCTCTAAATGATTAAAAATCAAAATAAAGGAGTTATCTGCTTTTTTTTGAGAAAAAAGTATTGCTAAAGTAAGTAGACTTTTTTAGGATCAAAATTAAATTCCAAACAGACTCTAATAGTTTTTTCTTACTTTTGTGCTACTAAAGCCCAACAACTTTTTAATGGGTGAAATTGTTAATTTTATAAGCGTTAAAATTGCCGAATTATCATTGTAGATATGAGTAAACAAATTTTAGCATTAGTCACAGGAGGAACATTCGATAAGGAATATAATTTAATAACAGGAGAGTTGTTTTTTAACAATACACATCTTCCTGGTATATTTCAGCGAGGTCGATCTACATTAGATATTGCAGTCCGTACACTAATGATGATAGATAGTCTAGAGATGGATGATGCTGATAGAGATATTATAGTCCAACATTGCAAAAAAACGAAGTATAATAATATTATAATAACACATGGAACTGATACCATGGTTCATACTGCCGAGGCTATAGCTAAAGCAGATGGTTTAGAGGACAAGACCATTGTGTTGGTAGGAGCAATGATTCCTTATACTTTTGGAATGTCATCTGATGGCTTCTTTAATTTGGGGAGTGCCTTGGCTTTTGCACAAACGTTGGCTCCTGGTGTGTATATAGCTATGCATGGAGAATATTTTAATTGGGATAATGTCCAAAAAAATAGATCGACAGGCTATTTTGAACGATTGCAATAATTTATGTATTTTTGTAGAATAATAATTTAGAGTACTAATAATATAATAGATATAAGAAATGGGTTTTTTAAGATTTTTTACAATTGAGCGTCAAGTTATCCTTTTTGTCCTATCCTTTATTGGGGTCTTCGTATTTCATTATATGTGGGGATTTGCAGGATCTTGGTTTCCGTTTTTGATCGTATTGTTTTTAGGGATCAAGCATCTCCTTATCGGAACAGTAAATGCTGCTGCTATGAAAATGCAGGCTGGTGATTTTGATGGTGCCGAAAGCATCTTGAAATATACCGTAAAACCAAGTTGGTTGAAATTTGGTTTTCATGGAGCTTACTATATGATGAAGAGTAAGATAGCTATGCTCCGAAAAGATTATAAAGAAGGAGAACGTTTATCTCTAATTGCGTTGAATCTTGATATTCAAGATGATATGAAAGCGTCTATTTATCTAGATTTAATGGGGATTAGTGCACAACGCAAAAACCAAGCAAAGGCTAAAGAGTATTTGCAAAAAGCAAAGAAATTGAATGTGACTCAACCTATGATCAAAGAAAAAATCAAAGAAGTAGAGGATATGCTCAAAGGAAAACATCAAGCACAACGCAAAATGATGGGCAAAAAAGCTCAACGTTCTATGATGAAAGGTGGTTTTATGCGTCGTGGTGGTGGTCGTCGAAAGTAAATTTAGAACATGCCTAAGTTGAGGTTTTTTGAATAGTAATTTAAAACATGTTCTTAATTTTTAGTAGTTATGTTTTCTTCCAAAATTAGGTGGCTTCTGGTTTTTATATTTGTAATAACAGCTATTATAGCTCCATTTACAGATATGGGAATATGGGTAGCTCTAGTGTTTTTACTAACAGCAACCATTTTGGTATTGAGCCATTTTAAGTTTGGAACAGTTTTGAAAGCCAGAGCAGCCTTAGGACAAGCTAATGTTGACAAAGCAGAAGAGCTGCTAAATGAGATCAAACGACCAGAATGGTTGAGTAAACGCTATCAGGCCTATTATCATTTTGTGCGTTCGCTAATAGCCTCTTTTAGACAGGATGCGGATGTGGCTGCAGAACATTCCAATAAAGCTTTGGCTTATCAGAATTTGAGAACTGAAGAAATTGGAATCTTACGTTACAATTTGGCTCGAGCAGCTTATGAAAAACGTGATTATCCTAATGCAAAAAAAGAGCTAAAACTCCTCCGAGAACTAAAAGTGGAAGATCTCCACCTCAAAAAACGTGTAGAAGAGTTAGAGCATGCTTTAGTTCAAAAATAAGCTCCCTTTTTAGATATGAATAGCTGTAAGAGTTGTGAGACATTGTTGCCCGAACATGCTCGGTTTTGCTACAATTGTGGCAAAGAGTGTGATGGCGATGCTGTAGTCTGCCTAAAATGTGGCTCTCTCAATCCTAAAGACGCTAAGTTTTGTGCTAGCTGTGGATATCCGGTCAATCTAAAATATACACCTAAGCCTAATGTTACACCAATATATAAGCTAGATTTTAACGATATACCAACCCTGCCTCTTCAGTTACAAGAAGCTTTTAAGGTAGTTATTAGTATAGCTGTAGAGTTGGATGGGGAATTAGATAAAGAGCACGTTTATTTAGAACGATTTGTACAATCTAAATTTAGACAAGAAGTCTTTGAAGAGGCAACTATACAAGTGACTAACCAATTTGAGGAGTGGTTTGATGAGCAAGGTGCTAAGGCTTTTACCTCAATAGAATCTTCTTTAGGGCAAATTTTTGCTCGACTAATGGAACGGTTTCTAGTTGAATATGCTCAAGATATTTTGCCTTTCTCATTACCAATGTCAATTCTTCGCTACGAACAAGCTACTTTAGAGACTGTCAATCTACATCAATTGATTCTAGATTATCTAGCCTTAGATGAAGAAGGAGAGGTTTTTTATGAGAATGCTATAGAAATTCCTGTGAAGAAAATAAAAAATGCAAGAAAAGCGTTCTTTAAGCACGAACCAGGAGAGGTACCCTATCTGTTTTTGGACCAAACAGTCTTCGGCTCTGGGAAAGAAGGTCTTATCCTAACCAATAAAGGTATATACTGGAAGGCCTATTTTCACAAGGCTGCCAAGTTTTTGTATGAAGAGTTAGTAGACCTTCAGCGATTCCCTCAGCACTTAGAACTCAATAAAGTTTATCTTAATATAAACCCAACATTCAACTATAAGTTGATTAAATTATTGCAGCGTATCAGAAGGTTATTTCTTTCTAAAAAGTGACCAAATTCAAAGTTTTGGTGTACTAATTGTAATAGGAGAGTTAAAAACTAAATTTTTAGGCATAAAAGATAATCTCTTTGCAGAATATTCAATATCTTGACCTATCATTATTCAATCAAAATCTGAACAGATGAGAATTTTAACACTAATAGTTACTTTTTTTAGTCTTTACAACTTTAGCTGGGCACAGGACGATGAGAATTCCTATCGCTATAATGTTGATCTAAACAACGTACAAGAAGACGGTGTAAATGTAACCTTAGATGTACCATCTAGTATTTATGACAATGAACTTATTTTTCATTTCCCAAGAATTACTCCAGGTACTTACGAGATTTTAGACTATGGTCGTTTTGTTAATGGCGTGAAGGCTTTTGACAAAAAAGGTAAGGAGTTAGAAGTAGAAAGGGATGATCAAAATACTTGGATCATAAAAGGTGCTAAGCGTATTGCTAAAGTTACGTATAGAATAGAAGATACTTGGGATGCAGATTTGCGTGAACATGTATTTGAACCAGCAGGAACCAATATAGAAGCAGGCAAAAACTTTGTATTAAATGCAAATGGTGTTTGTGGTTTTTTTAAAGGAAAAGAAAAATTACCATACTATGTATCATTTGATCGTCCAAATGATTTTTATGCAACTACTTCTCTTAAGCGTGTAGCTGGTGATTTTGATACAGATGTATTCAAAGCAACAGATTATCATGAGTTGGTAGATGCTCCAATCATGTATTGTAAGCCTGATACGGTTAACTTCAAATTAGGATATGGAGATATACAATTGTCTATTTATTCTCCAAACAATAAAGTGAAAGCTAAAGAAGTAGTAGATAAAGTTAGTAACATGCTTAAAGCTCAAAACCAATACTTAGGTAATATTTTGCCAGTAGATCGTTATAGCTTTATTGTTTATCTTGCTCCAGAGGGGTATCCTTCAGGTTCTGTAGGTGCATTAGAGCACTCACGTTCTTCTCTATTCTGTTTAGTGGAAGACGAGGCAGATCAAATCAGTAAACTATTGTTAGATATTATTGCTCATGAGTTTTTCCATGTTGTGACACCTTTGTATATACACTCTGAAGAGATTCACAACTTTGATTTTATGGAACCTGAAATGTCTAAGCATTTATGGTTGTATGAAGGAGTTGTAGAATATATGGCGCAACATATGCAAGCTAAATATAACATCAAAGACGATGAAGAGTTCTTGAAGGAATTGCGCACAAAGGTAGAAAGCTCTAAGCGCTATAAAGATGACATTGCTTTAACTGAATTAAGCGAAAACTGTTTGGTAGAGCCTTATATCAAACAATACAACAATATTTATTATAAAGGTGCTATGACAGGTTTGTGTTTTGATGCAAAACTACTCGGATTATCTAAAGGTAAGTATGATGTTCAGATGCTTTTGCGTGATTTGTCAGGTTATTATGGTCAAGAAACACCTTTCAAAGATGATGAGTTATTTGATAAAATAATCGAAATAACAGGATTCAAAGAACTAAGAGGCTTTTTTGAAAAATACATAGAAGGAACAGAAGTTTTACCTTATAATGAGTTGTTAAACCCATTTGGTATTAAGTATAGTGAAAAGGCTGATATTATGGAGATTTCTCCATTGGGTGGTCTAGAAAATGGAGCATTGAAAACAGATAGCCTAAAAAGATTTTATGTTTCTAAAGCTGAAAAAACAGATAAATTTGGTAAAGAACATATTGGATTTAAGCAAGATGATGTTATTCTAGAATGGAATGATAAACCATTGAGAGTAAATAATGTTTCTGGTGTTTTATTATCTTATATGAATAATGTAAAAGCAGGAGATAATCTTAGAGTAAAAGTTTTACGTACAAAAGAGGACGGTACTCAAGAAGAAGTTCAATTAGAGTCAGAAATGATTAAAATACCAACAGCAGCAGAACATGTTTTCCAATTTATGGAAGATGCAACTGAGGAGCAACTTAGAATGCGTAAAATTTGGTTAGACGCCAAAAGTTAATTAAGTATACAAGTAGTTCTTAGATATAAATAAGGTGATCTAGTTTAGGCTAGGTCACCTTATTGTTTTATAAGTTGTTGGGTGACTTGTTGACCATTGCTCAACTGTAAGTTTACCAAGTAATTTCCAGGAGTTAGATGATCAACTTCATTGATTGTGAGCGCCTGCTCATTTTCGATAGTGGTAGTTGTCGAATAAACAACTTGACCATTCATATTCAAAATTTGAACAGTAGCCAATTCACTGTCTAATAAGTTTTCAAACTTAAGCTGGACATAATCTACCACAGGATTAGGATATACCTGAAACTGAACAGCAGATTCTTCTACAAGCAAAAAATCATCTGTTGAGGCTAATAGACCTCCTGGAGCACAGTTATTTTTTTCAGGGCGGAAATTATGAACATAAACATTACCCATATAATTATCTCCTTGTATATCCTGTTGTCCCCAGTAGTTGCCATCAGCGTTTATTTGTACAGGCATAGACTGATTTTGAATAGCAATCTCATTGCCCTCTAAATTAGAGCTAATTACCTCCAAATTGTTATTAATTGCTCTTACCCCAACCTCATTAGTCGTGATATTAGAACAACGGATGCTATTATTATGTCCTCCATGTACCCAGATTCCACAAGATCTATTGTCAACATGTATTTGCTCTAAATCTAAGTGGTGGCAGTTTTGTACATTTAGACCAACCCCCTTTGTTTCAGTAGGAGCATCAAAAGCTAGATGAAGTGCAGAAACTTCTGCATGGTGTAGATTAACCAATGTGAGTGCAGTGTCTGCACAATTGTTCAAACCATCACTATCCAATATATTTATATTAACCTCTGTGTCAAGGCCATTCCCAATCTTTAAATTAGGAACCTCACTGAGTTTTAGGCCATTTCCACAGTCTCTGAATATATTATTATAATAATCTAAAGCCTTTGGAAGGTGAGCCAATGTTGGGACAATATTACTCAATTCTACAGCATATTGGTCGTTGTATCCAACATTATGAAAAAAGTTGCCCTCAATAGTTACGTAAGCAGCCCAATTGATTATTAATGCACTATTTTTATTCTGAATGATATTATCAGCAATAGTGATATTACTAGGCTTGGTATTGTTCACCAAGATAGCAGCTTGCAGTCCTATACCTGATGTTTGACCTATTTGCAAACCTTGTATATGAACATTGGCATTTTGTATAGAGAAGATAGTTCCTGTCCAGTTGATATTCACTATAGGCAATTGATCGTAGCCAGGCTGTGTACTCCCGTCAATAATAAGATCATCTTTGATAATAGGAAAGTCGCTATTGAGCTCTATAGATTGTGGCCCCCCAGCATTTATGGCAAAAACAATTTCATCCTCACCTGGATTAAGGTTAGCCATTTCTATAGCATCTCTAAGAGTACCTAAACCCTCGTCATGAGCACTACTTACCGTGAACACTACAGCATGAGCAGTGCTTAATTGTATTAATGCAATAAAAGGAATGAATAGCATTTTCATAGCAGACCAAGTTTAGTACGTTTACTAATTTACTAGTATAAATGGGGGTGATGTTAGTATGGATGTACTAGTGTAGTTATGCTGCTATAAAAAACGTTTTTTGAAGATATAAAGGAAAGTATTACTATTTTCTATATCAACAAGAACTAGACCAAGTACCCAATACTCTAATGTTTATCTAATAGCTTTGATATAATGTCGTATGGAAAGGAGGGTACCCCTAAAGTCATAATCGAAAATGATTCTAATCACAAGATAGGCTGACTCCAGTCATTCCAAAACTATAGACATTAGCCTTAATTTGTAGCCTTGAAGTTATTCTGTAATCAATTATGATAGTACACCTCAATATATAATTGTATTTATTTAATAAGTAAGGTTTAAATAGATCTTAAAACCCTAATCTATTTGAGTTAAACTTAACCAAACATGTAGAGAACTATGAATTTACGAAATCTTTTAATCCTTGTTAATTTACTAATATCTTATGCCTTATATGCACAAACACTAACTTTTTGGGGTATGACTATGTCTGGAGGAGTAAACAATGGAGGGACTATTTTTAGCACAGATGCTAATGGTGACAACCATAGCCTTAAATATAGTTTTAGTTTTAATGATGGAAGCGAGCCAGAAGGGGCCTTACTAGAAAATAATGGAAAACTATATGGGATAACTAATTATGGTGGTAATGTAAGCTATGAGCCGAGAGGGGTTCTGTTTGAATACGATCCAGTTACAGCTATTTATACTAAAAAGTATAACTTTGATGAGGCTATTATTGGTTATGATTTCATAGGAGGACTAGTAGAAGCAGGCAATGGGAAATAATGGTATGGACTAACAACTGGTGGTGGTGTGAATAACAATGGAACATTGTTTGAGTATGACCCTATTACAAATACTTGCACAAAGAAACATGACTTTGTAGGAGGAAGTTGGAATAGAAGTGCTTTGATGGCAGCCACGAATGGTAAGGTTTATGGAGCAAGTTACGCTGGTGGAGTTAATGGTAATGGCGTTATTTATGAG
Organism: Aureispira sp.; assembly: GCA_024222455.1. Classification (GTDB taxonomy): domain Bacteria; phylum Bacteroidota; class Bacteroidia; order Chitinophagales; family Saprospiraceae; genus JAAEPD01. Next base: position 1,824 of record JAAEPD010000162.1, on the reverse strand, counting down.
TATGACCCTACCACCAATACAACTACTGACAAATATAATTTTACTCAGGCTTATTCAAATCCTAACACTACCTTAGTACAGGCAAGTAATGGCAAGTTGTATGGCACAACCAGCAGTGGAGGAACTAATTTTTTAGGAGTCATTTATGAATATGACATTGTTACTGGAACTTGCACTAAGAAATATGATTTTAGTAATAATACTCCTGATGGTGATTTAATAGAAGGAACTAATGGTAAGTTATATGGGGCAATTTCTAATGGAGGTACTACTGGTCAAGGTATACTTTATGAATATAATATCACTACCACTACATATACTAAAAAGCATGATTTTGGAGGCGTAACTGGACAGGTTCCCCTTAAGTTTTTAGTGAAAGATAGCAATGGTAAATTGTACGGAGTAACAACTGGTGGTGGTCTGAATAACGAAGGAGTCCTTTTTGAATATAGCCCTACTACAGGCATTGTTTCCAAAAAGCATGATTTTAATAGTGCCTCTTTTAATCATTCTACTGAAGATAACTCCTTAATGTATGCAAGTAATGGTAAGTTATATGGAATGACTAGCTATAATGGTTTATCGGGAGGAGATGTTATTTATGAATTCAACTTGACTACAAATATAGGGACTAAAAAGATAGATTTTAGTTCTAGCGAAAATGGAGCAGTGCCTTTGGGTTCTTTAATACAGGGAACTAATGGCAAGTTGTATGGCACAACTGCTAATGGAGGCGATAGTAGTGTTGGGGTGTTTTTTGAGTATGATTTAACCACAAACACTTATATAAAGAAGCATGATTTTGATGGTGCCAATGGAGCAGTGCCTTATGGTTCTTTAATACAAGGAACTAATGGAAAGTTGTATGGCACAACTGCTAATGGAGGCGATAGTAGTGTTGGGGTGTTTTTTGAGTATGATTTAACCACAAACACTTATATAAAGAAGCATGATTTCGATGGTGTCAGTGGAGCAGTGCCTTTGGGTTCTTTAATACAGGGAACTAATGGCAAGTTGTATGGCACAACTGCTTATGGAGGCGATAGTAGTGCTGGAGTATTTTTTGAGTATGATTTAATCACAAGCACTTATAGCAAGAAGCATGATTTTGGTGCTGATGGAGTAGAGCCTTGGGGCTCTTTAATGCAAGGAACTAATGGCAAGTTGTATGGCACAACTGCTTATGGAGGAGGAGGTCTGGGATATAATAGCGCTGGAATTATTTATGAATATGATTTAATCAATAATATTTTCAGAAAGACTTTAGATTTTACTTACCCCTCTGTTAATGGAGCACTACCTAGAGGAGGACTTATAGAAGCAAATGTTTTGGTAGGAGTCAAATCAGTCCAAGCTACAACAAAAAATATTCAAGTTTCTCCTAACCCAACAACTGGTATGGTAACTATTAAATTGGGATCAGTACACCAAGATATTCAAGTACGAGTCTTGACTGTAACAGGACAATTAGTATTAGAGAAACAATATAATAATCAGGAACAATTGCAACTAGAATTGGATGCACCTAATGGTACTTATATTATTGATGTGCAAACAGAAAAAGAGCAAGTAAGGACATTGTTGATTAAAAAATAAGAATTCAAACTTATTTAATCACAAGTCAAGCAAAAATACAGAAAGGAGTCAATCTAGCTCATCAAATGTCATTGAATATTTGATGAGCTATTTAATGTCCTCTAAATGGTTTAAATCCTCCGTCTTCAGACGGAAAAGACTTAAGTCCTTGCAAATGGTTATCTTAGCAAGATGAAAAATTACACAAAAGCAAGTCATACGATTTATCATCATAGATAGCATATAGTG
>JAAEPD010000161.1 GCA_024222455.1 Aureispira sp. | reverse complement strand
TCTCGTACTCTAGACGACAAACTCTCTTTTTTTAACCTGTTTAACTCTTTCTCTTCTGCGGATGACAATTTTATATATCTTTTCTTCATCAGCCTAAGATAACCTTTTTTATTATACGTTTTCTTTTGTCCACTTACTTAAGTCAGGTACTATTCTCAATTGTTATGGTTCGGCAGAGCTGGCTCCCAATATGAGAGCTATTGCTAATAACAATGGTCGAATTCGATTGTATGGGCATGATCCAGATACCTTATATACTGCTGAGATACCAATTTATACAGAAATAGAAGTAAGAGCTTATGCTTATTACCATATTATAGGAAACTATAGAGGACATTATCTAGAGGGGCAAACTCGTTCTAGAATCCATGCAGATGGAATCCGGATAGATGCTTATGCTATGCGTTTAGATAGTGGTTATTTTAATAATGTTTATGCTCATCTTACTCAAAATCGGACACATACTCGTTTTGGAGGAAATTTGGGTTCTTTTGCAGGGGGAGCTAATATGGATTATCAAGGTACTACTACTTTTGAGCTTTCTGCACTTCATGCAACTGCTGGTACCCCTATCCTAAATTTAGGGCAAAATGAGGTGATGCCTAATGTGATAGCTAATCACAGAGTATCTTTGGTGGGTTATAATCGATCAAGCACAGTCAAAGGTGACCTAATCTTGAAAGATAATCTTGCAGTATATTGGGCTGCTGCGCACCTAAAAGTGCTTGGAACCATGCCTTTGTATGAGGGAGATCTGTATGTAACTGCAGGCAAAACTTACCGATTCAATGGAGGTTCTTTAATCGTAAATGATACTTTACATTCGATAGGAACTTGTACGGAATATATTAATTGGTTGGCTGCTGCTACAGGGTTTACAGTGTCTTTAGGTGGAGATGATATAGCATATTCTTTTATTACAGGTTGGAAAAATAATAATGCTAATCCTACTATCAATGCAGTGAATTCTATAGATGGTGGGAATAACAATAATGTCGATTTTCCGATTTCGGGAACTGGGGTTACTTATTATTGGAGAGCAGATGCTAACGATGCAACAGATTTTGAAGGTGCTTGGAATAATCCTGACCACTGGACTACCAATCCCAATGACTTGACGGGAACTTTAGGGGGCTGTTTGCCAACATTAGTGGATACTGTTGTATTTGATACGCTATCTTTTTCGGCTACGAGTAATGGTTGTACGGTTAGTTCGGGGAGTTATTGTCACACAATTATTACCATTAGCAATATAGAATTGTTGGGTGGTTCACAGCTTTATGTTGCCAACAGTGTATGGTTAGACCCTAGTACGATATATAATCATACTGGAGATATTAATCTAGTAGGTGCTGATACAGGCTATATAGATACGGATGGAATTTTGGTCAAAGCAGGACTGAAGTTTAGTAATGCTGGTGGCGTTTGGCATTTTGTGAGTGATCATGTTGGTGAACGAGGCTTTTTCTTGTACAAAGGGAATGTGCATACTAATGGGTATTATATCTCTAAACATGGGGTTTATGCTGCTAGTGGAGCAACATTAGATATCCGAAACTCACATATCGATGTGACGTCTATTTTGCCAATTTGTTGTTATACTGCTTGGGATGTTGCTAATGGTACAACTGTCTTGGCAGATAATAGTTATATTGATTTACATCCTGCTACAAGTTCTACTACAAGTTGTAGAATGGGGAATCACACTTACAATGATGTTCGTTTTTATGCAGGGGCGCATCAACTTAATATTACTGGGAGTGCTAATTATAGCCATGTAGATGCAGTGACCACTTGCCGATTTTACAATAGCAATTCATTTGATTCGCTTACGCTTCATGGTAACCGGTTTTATTATTTTAATAATGGGACTACTCAAACACTTAATGCCCCTTATGGTAAGATTATCATTGCCAATGATGCTGGCCCAGGCAATTTTGTGAATATAGAAACAGTTCCATCTGGAGGAACATCTTATTTCCATAAAGAATATGGAACTGCTTTTTGTGTAGATTGGGTGAAAGTGGCTGATAGCGAAGGAACGAAAGGGGCAACTCCTCCAGCTGCATGGGTAGCAGCTCATACTTATTTGCAGTTTGAAACAGGTGAGAATAGTGATAATATCAATAACTCTGCTACAGGTATTTGGGCATTTGATCTACCTGCTATTCTGACCGTAACCAGTGCTCATGCTGATACCTTAGATTTTTGTGCGGGAGACACTACTGTTTTAGTTCCTTTGACTATGACGGGGACTTACCCATATTCTATTGTTTATTCATGGACAGACATTTGGGGCAATACTGGCCTAGATACTATCATTGAAAATGATGATGATAATGATATTTTGACGCCTCATGTGTACAATTTAGCCTTGAACCCTTGGACAACTACAGATTATACTATAGATATAGCGGCATTGCGCTGTGGAGCACGTAATTATGGAGCACCTATCAAACCTTTGCATTTGCGATTGCCAAAAAATCCAATAGTGACTACTGACCGAACAGGGAGTTGTGTACTGAACAACAATAGTGTTTGGGCGCATTTTGTAGATGATATTGACCAAAAGCCTATGTTGTCTATATTAGATTCTACTAGTACTACCGATTCAGATGCTTTGGGACTTGTCAATGTTCAAACTAATTTTGATGGAACTGTGCAATCTTGGAATGGTAAGCCTTATTTGCCTAGACATTGGAAGGTAGATGCTGCTAATAGTACAGGAGGTTATGTTCGTTTGTATTTCACACAACAGGATTTAGATAAGTTAGGACTGGCCACTTATAATGGTTTAGCTCCAATCGTGGGGTCTGAATTGATCTTATGGGAATTTGATGATACAATTACAGTAGGTGCGCCTACTCAAATACCTTTTACAGTTATACCTCTTGCTGGTCGAGCAGCAGATCAGTTTAGCAATACTACCGATATTTATGCCATTGAATTTCAGGTGAGTTCTTTTTCTGGGTTTATGTTGCAAGTTACGGATTTAGGGTTGTTTCCATTAGAGCTTTTGAGTTTTGAAGCAGAAGCAGTAGATAACAAACAGGTAGAACTTAAATGGGCAACAGAGGAGGAGATTAATGTAAGTCATTTTGTATTAGAACGTAGTAGAGATGGTGTTAACTTTGAAGCAATAGGTGGGGTTGCCGCAACTCAAGCTAATTATTATCAGTTTGTGGATGAAAAACCATATTATGGAACAGGGTACTATCGTATGCAGATTATAGATAATGATGGGACGTTCAAATACAGCGATATTCGCACTGTTGTAATTGAAGGAACTGATCTTGTAGCAATAGCTCCAAATCCTGTTACTAATAAGGTGTTGAATATAGGCATAAGGTCAACCTTAGAAGGGACTATTCATCTTAATATATTTGATGCTATAGGTCAATTGGTTGCACATAAAAAATCTACTATAAAAGCCCATCAAGTTAATAACTTACAAATGGATGTTCAGCATCTTAACTCTGGGATTTATACCTTGCAATTAATAGACAGTAGAGGAGAACTAAGAACAGAACAATTTAGGGTTAAATAGCCTATAAAAAATTTGGTTCCAATAATTATAGAAGAGTCATCCTTTGTTTTGGGGGGCTCTTTTTTATTCATTCAGCCCAATAAAAGAATAATTGCTGTAGTTTGCAGGACTATTTCTAAAACTAAAATTACTTGCTATGAAAAAACTACTTTGTCTAATATTTATTTTGTATTGGGCTATAAACTTAAATGCTCAACAAGCATGGACAAAGAAAAAAGGAGAGTTTTATACCCAAATAGGTGCTTCTTGGATCGGCTATGGAACATTGTTGAATGGGAATAATGACCTTTTACCTATTTGGAGAAATGTGAATGATTTTAGTGTGCAGTTGTATGGTGATTATGGAATAACAGATAAGTGGATGGTAAATGTGAATTTGCCTATTAAAATATTGACTAGTAGTAAGACTTTGAATGACTCTTCATATTTGAGTGAAGCTCCTTTGAATGCTGGAAATATGGTTGGTTTGGGCAATACTCAAGTAGGTGTTTCTTATGGGATATTGCAAAACAAGAGTTTTGTGATGGCAGCTCATATGCGTTTCAATATGTATCCTTTAGCTCCTAGACAAAACACCGGTTTTCAAACAGGTTATCAAGCTTTTGGTCTGATGCCTTCTATTGCGATGGGGTATGGACATCAATATTTTTTTGCAAGCACAGAGTTTGGTGTGAATTATCGGACTCATGGGTATAGCCTTCAGTTTTCGTCTTTGACCCAAATAGGAACAGTCATTAAAAAGAAATTTTATATAATATTAGGATTAGATTTATTGTTTTCTGTGCCAATAACAACCTTGAGAGATGGAGATGCACGACATACTGGTTTGTATTTGGATCGTATGCAGTATCAAGCACCTTCTATCAAATTAGGTTGGGCTATTACTCCAGAATTGCGGGTTTGGCTAGCTTCTGGAGGCTTAGGTTTGGCCGGAGGTCGAGAATTAGGAGGAGGGCCTTCGTTCTCTTTTTCTATTTTTTATCAAAAGAAAAACAGTGAAGAATAATAAAGAAAACTTAAGTTTAGATGCTTGTAAATTAGCTATTTAACATTTATTAGTTGGTTTTTTTATAAATTGGAACAAGAATTGTTTACATAAGAATGACAATCATTCAATAATTAGAATTAAATATTTAGGAAACAACGAAAGCTTTAGTTAAGACTGCATCCAAATTTTGTTTTTCTTACCAAAAAGTCTATCTTTCTAAATAAAACCTATTATCATGAGATCTTTTCAAGTTATATTAACATTTGTTTTTTTAAGTATTTTTAGTTTAGGAAATATATCAGCTCAAGCTGCTAATGACCTAACTGCAAAGGTAAATAAGGAAACAGGGAAAATAGAAGTAATCAATAAACAAGACAATGGTTTAGTTTCTGCTAGCTACAAAGTCAATATTATTGAGCTTGATATTTTTGATAAAAAAGGAGAGTATTCAGGCTCTTTAGAGCTTAAAGATTTTACTTTTCCTAAAGATGAATTTGGCGCTGACGAAAAAGTAAAAGTTGCTAGAATGGAGTTGGTGAATGTCGCTACAGGAGAGACAATTACACTTAAAGATATTCAACTTTTACCCTAAACATGGAGTTTGATTTAGCTTCCAATAGAAGCTTCAAGTATGGAGATGGATTATTCGAAACATTAAAAGTTGTTAATGGTAGAATATTGTTCTTAGAACAACATTTAAATCGATTAAGTAAAGGTTTTGAAGTCTTAGCATTCCAAAAGAAATATCTAGATAAAGAAATATTTAACTCCATAATTCAGGAGTTTTTAAGCAACAAGAAAGGTGCGGACCATAGAGTCCGCATCAGTTTTTTTAGAGAGGCTGGTGGCCTCTATACTCCACATTCTTCAGAGGTAAACTATATTATAGAATCTACAGCCCTTACTTCCATTCCTTATCAGTTAAATAACAAAGGCCTAGATATAGGCATTTGTCCAACAGTGCAATTATCTTGTGATATATTATCCAACCTGAAAACTTGTAGTGCTTTGCCTTATGTGTTGGCAGGTTTGTACAAAAAAGAACAAAATTGGGATGATTGTTTGTTGCTCAATAGTCATAATCGAATAGCAGAATCTATAGCTGCTAATGTGTTTTTGGTAGTGGATGGAGAGTTGCGAACACCTCAATTAACAGAAGGTTGTGTTATGGGGGTAATGCGAAATCAGGTTATTAGAATTGCTCAAGAGCTAGGATTAGTTTGTAAAGAAATAGAGCTAGATTTAGAAGAGTTAAACCTTGCTCAGGAGGTTTTTTTTACTAATGCTATTAGAGGCTTACAATGGGTTGAATCTATAAAATCCATCGATAAAAAATATACAAATTCAACCAGCTTACTACTTACCCAAAAGTTGAATGCTACCAATAATTTAAAACCATAAGAATTAAGCTCAATAATCATTTAGTTATTAACTAACTTTTAGTTAAATTCAAGGCTCTAACCTAATTAAACCAAAAAAATATTGAAGGATTATGGCTGAGCAACAACTATGGTTAAAAAACTATCCCGAAGGTGTACCACATGAAGTAGATATAGAAGGTTATACCTCTCTAACAGAGATATTGGGAGAACAATTGGCTAAGTATAAAAACCGTCCAGGATACACCTGTTACATCAAAAAGTATCAAGCAACACTTACTTTTGGGGAAGTAGATCAGCAATCGAAAGCTTTTGGTGCTTATCTGTTGTCATTAGGTCTAAAACCTGGAGATAAAATTGCATTGATGATGCCCAATATTGTGCAATACCCTGTAGCCCTATTTGCTGCGGTTAGGGTCGGTTTAGTTGTTGTAAATACCAATCCATTATATACTGCTCGGGAGATGGATCATCAGTTCAACGATGCAGGAGTCAAAGCAGTTGTAATTGCTGAGAACTTTGCAGCAGAATTAGAAAAAATCATTAAAAAAACGCCTGTTGAACATGTTATTCTAACTAGTATTGGTGGAATGTTTGGAGGTTTGAGGGGTTGGTTGATTAATACAATGCTTCGATTCAAGGGGATGGTCAAAAAATTTAGGTTGCCTAATGCCGTTAAATTTAGTGATGCGCTCAAGCAAGGAGCAAAAATGCAGTATAAGGAGCATAAATGGAATGTAGATGATATGCTTTGTGTGCAATATACAGGAGGAACAACAGGTGTAGCCAAAGGTGCTATGCTGACTCATCGAAATCTTTTGTATAACATGGCTCAAGTGCGTGCATGGATAGGGGATGCGGAGCTGGAAGAAGGAAAGGAAATAATGTTGACACCTTTGCCTATGTATCATATATTCTCGTTTACAGTCAACTGTTTGTGCATGTCTAGTTTTGGGGCTTTGAATGTTTTGGTGCCTAATCCTAGGGATATTCCTGGTTTGACTGATGTGATTGCCAAAAGTCAACCTACTTTGATGACAGGAGTGAATACACTTTTTAATGCATTATTAAATAATCAAGAATTTAGAAATTTAGATTTTTCCAAATTCAAAATGGCAATAGGTGGGGCAATGGCTATTCAAAAGCCAGTTGCAGAAGAGTGGGAAAAAGTAACAGGTGTTTCTTTAATAGAAGGTTATGGTATGACAGAAGCCTCTCCAGTAGTTTCTATGAATCCCCTTCAAGGTGCCCGTATCGGAACTATTGGAGTACCAGCACCTTCCACATCTATTCGGATTGTAGGAGATTCAGATGAAGTATTAGACCTAGGAGAGCGTGGTGAAATTCAAGTAAAAGGACCACAAGTGATGAAAGGATATTATAATCGTCCGGACGAGACAGCTAAGACCATAACCAAAGATGGCTGGCTGAAAACAGGTGATGTTGGTATAATGGATGAAGATGGTTTTATACGAATTGTAGACAGGATAAAGGATATGATTTTGGTGTCAGGATTCAATGTATATCCAAACGAGATAGAAGAAGTGTTGGCCGCTCATCCTAAGGTTTTAGAAGTAGCTGCAGTAGGCGTGCCTGATGCTAAATCTTCGGAGGCCGTAAAAGTGTTTATAGCCAAAAAAGATAGTTCCTTAACAGAGGAAGAAGTCAGAACTTATTGTACTCAAAATTTCACAGGATACAAAAAACCTAAGCATATCGAGTTTAGAGACGAATTGCCTAAAACCAATGTTGGTAAGATATTGAGAAGAGCCTTGAGAGATGAAGAACGAAAAAAAAGTAGTTTATAGCATATAAGTGGTTTTTAGTTAAAAAACTTTTAAAACTGTTATGAAACTAATTTAGCTAGATTAACATTTATTATATTACTCATTATAATTTTTAACCTTTCAATAATATTCATATTTATGAAAGCCGGGTTGTTCAAATATATAATTGTACCCATTTTGTGTGTAACTAGTTTTAGTGCATACTATTACCTAAATACATTACCACCTCAAGCACAAGCTGCGAAAACAACTACAGTGCTAATCAAGGATTTAAATGATAATTCTAATCGATTAATTCAGATAAAGGATACATCTCAACAAAAAAATCAAAAACCTGAAGCTGATGAAGCAGGAATGTTGCCAGATGTAGAATTTTTGAAATTTGTAATTAAAAAAGGACGAGAAGGTATTCCGGTATTAAGGTTTAGAAACTTTCTTAAATTTATCTAAAACCTTCTGACTACTTTAGTGTTATGCTGAAAAGAAAATTTTTTAGTCAATTTCTAAAGTAGAAAAATAATAAATATGAAGCATATTGCATTTTTAGGTTTAGTAGCTATAGTTGCAACATTATCGTTGGCTTTTACACAACAAGATTTTAAGAAAAAAACAGTTCATGACTTTACTGTCAAAGACATAGTTGGTAATGATGTAAGCTTATCTCAGTTCAAAGGGAAAGTTATACTGATTGTGAATGTAGCTAGTAAATGTGGTTTAACTCCACAATATGAAGATTTACAAAATGTATATGATAAGTATTCATCGAAAGATTTTGTTGTATTAGGCTTTCCTGCCAACAATTTTATGGGCCAAGAACCTGGTTCTAATGAGCAAATTAATCGATTTTGTACTTCTAAGTTTGGAGTAACCTTTCCAATGTTTTCTAAAATCTCGGTGAAAGGTAAAAAAATGCACCCTTTGTATAAATTCTTGACTTCCAAGGCTGAAAATGGTTCTGTGAATGCTCCTGTTAAATGGAATTTTCAAAAATTTTTAATTGACAAGAAAGGAAAGGTCACTAAATCTTACCCTCCTGGAAAAAAAGTAACAGAGAAAGATGTTTGTGCACAAATAGAAAAATTATTAAAAAAATAATTGTACAACTATAGTGTTATTTTCATAACTTATTTGTATAATTAAACTTATATCTTGTAATTCCTGTTCAATCCACAATGAAGAAAGGCTGTCTACGGACAGCCTTTTTAAGTTTTAGGACTAAAAAACACTATAAAGATGGGTAAATATCTTTCCTTTATTCTTGCTATTTCCTTATTTTTAATTAGTTGTGGCGATTCCTCAAGTAATACAACGGCCCCTCCAAAAGAGAGATTAGACGCAAGCCTGAACAACACAAATCCAGCTTTATCTTTTAAGATAGATAAGGTTACAAAAAAGGAAGGCGATTGTGATAAAGAAGATGCTCCTTGCGTAGTAGTCGATGTGGATGTGCCTGTAGCTATAGGAGGTGAGGATGGTGTTGCTCAAGCCATAAATGAAAATATTAAAACACTTTTGGTCAAAACATTAGACTTTGGAGAGGCTGAGGCTAATAAAAATGCTGACATAAATGCTGCAGTTGCTAATGTTGTTGAGGAATTCAATGCATATCGCAAAGATGTTCCAGATGGTTATCCCTTATGGGAATTTGCAATTGCTTCTAAAGTTACTCACCAAAGCAAAAAGTTAGTGTCAATTCAGTTTGATACTTATGCAAATACAGGTGGTGCTCATCCTAATAGCTGGATGGATTGTCTAAATTTTGATGCCAATACAGGTAAGTTATTAGATAATACAGCTTTGATCAAAGACAAAAAAGGCTTAACAACTTTGGCTGAAACTAAGTTTAGAGCACATCATGAATTAGGTCCTAATGATGATTTAGTTGATGCCGGTTTCGAATTTCAATATCTCCATATAGAAGGTGAAGAGGAAGCCAATGATAAGAATACAGGAGTGTTTGCATTGCCTAATACCATAGGCATTAATAATGGCAAATTATTACTTTGTTACAATGCATATGATATAGCAGCCTATGTAGTTGGACCAACAGTACTAGAAATTCCTCTTGCTGAAGTAGAAGCATTTCTAAATATGCAATAAATCCAGATTTAAATACTTTCAATTTTACCACAATGTTTAATTACTCCAACTATAGAATGTATTTCTTGGGGCTAGTCCTACTATGCTATTTCCCAATCGATGCCCAAGATGTTTATCCCAAAGCTTTAGATGCTATCAAAATGTTAGAATTGGAGCAAGCTAAGCAATATATGCCTACAGCCATTGAAGAGTTAGAAAAATCTGAAGATTGGGCCAAGTTAGTCGATTTGTATAAAAAAATGGCAAGCTTGTATGGGTACAATAAAGATTATCAAGGTATGAAAACTGTTTTGGTAGCTGCTCAAAAACTCATTAAGCAGCATCTAGAAAACTCATGTAAGTATAAGAGAACAACCTATTTACTTTATGGGGAGGCTTGTTACTATCATGGAGATTATCATAGAGCAGAGGGTGTTCTTGAGGAAGGTTTAGACTGTGCTTTGTCCGAACTCAAATCGAGAGAAGATACAATTATTGTAGCTGATTATTATTATAACTTAGGAATAGTCCATGCAGCCAAAAACAATGTAGATAAAGCCTTAGATTATTCCTTGGCAGCGTTGAGTCACCACGAAAAATTGGGGAATCAACAAGCTATAAGTGATATTTACCACAACTTAGGTTTTCTGTATTATGGCAATAAAGATTATAAAAAAGCACTAAAGTATATCTTAATAGGGCGAGATGTTCGTCTGAATATAGAGGAAGGGCGAGATGTTTATTATATCAACTGTAATGTGCAAGTTGCTAAAACTTATCGAGAGTTAGGACTGATTGATTCAGCTTTTACTTATCTATCTAAAAATATAGATGCTCATAAGACTAACCAACATAAAGAGCCTGAAACCTATGAAGGATTAGCTCAATTACACCTAGAACGAGGAGAGTTTGATGAAGCTGAAATGTATGCAGAAAGGGCATTGACAATAAGAAAGTCCATTTATGGTGAAATGCATCCACTTATAGCTAAAACTTATGCTTTGTTGGCAGAGATAAATGCTGCTCAAGGTGAACTTAAAACAGGTTTGGATAAAATACAAGCAGGAATACATGTTTTAGATGAAACATATCCTATCGAAAATTTAGCTGCGATTCCCAATTCTATGAAAGTTTTGGACAATAATATCTTATTGACTTTGATAACACTCAAAGCAAAACTTCATTTGCAAGATAAAGACATTCCTAAATCCTATCCACAATTGGAATATGCTCTAGAAATAGTAGATTTACTGTATAATGAATTTAGTGAAGATGGAGCGAAACTACAATTGTTCAAAACAGCAATTCCGGTATATGAACAGACTTTGCAATTAGCACTAGAGCAATATGAACATTCCAATCAGCAAGAATATTTAGATCAAGCCTTTCAGCTGGTAGAGAAAAGCAAGGCATTATTGCTTTTGGAAGCCCTAAAGAGCGATGAAGTACGTTCCTTTGGCTCTGTACCTGATAGCCTTTTGCAGCAAGAGTATCAGCTCAACAAAGAGTTGGCACAAAACAAAAAGAAACTCTTTGAAGTCTCCAAAAAAAGAGAGCAATCCATAGTTGATAGCCTTCAAAACAACATTTTGCAACTGGAACGAGAGCGAACCAAACTCAAAACTGTATTTAAGGAGCATTATCAGCAATATTTTAAGTTGAAATATAATGAGCAGCAACTGAGTTTGACGCAAATCCAAGAGCAATTAGATGAATCTACTATGGTTATCGAATACTTTTGGGGTGATGAAGCTTTATATGTGTTTAGTGTTTGCAAAACAGGGATGAAATACCATATCTATAAAGATGTGAAAGCGCTGCAAGGGAATGTAGATAACCTACGCTTAGCATTGACAGATGTCAACCTTATACTAAAGGCTTCAGATGTGGCATACAATCTTTTTACAAGCAATGCCCATTTCCTTTATACTAATCTTATTGAACCTGTTTTAGTAGAAGGCATGGATCGTCTAGTAATTGTTCCTGATGGCAATCTTAGCCATATTCCTTTTGAGGTTTTACTAGCAACACAAGCACCAATTCTAACAGATGATAAGCCTAATTATGCAGAATTAGATTACTTGATTAAGGGACATAATATCCATTATCATTATTCTACAGCATTGTTGTTGAGAAAATGGCAGCGCAGCAAAAACAAAAGCAAAATACTTGCAATGGCTTCTTCTTATACTGTCAATGAAGCTGAACTGGAGAATATTGAAAGTGATCGAGAATTGTTTATTCGATCAAACTTGAAAGATCTGCCAGGAGCTGTAGCGGAGGTAGACATGTTGCAATCTACTTTTTATGGTGATTTTCTGAGAGCAAAGGAATCTAACGAAACTGGATTTAAAGACTTAGCTTCTCAAAATGATTATTCTGTCTTGCATCTAGCTATGCATGGAGTTGTTGATACCAAGAATCCATTATACTCTAGCCTGATTTTTACGAAAACAGCAGAGAATACTGAAGTAGACGATATTTTATATGCCTATGAGTTGAATTTATTGCAACTTAAGGCTGATTTAGTTGTCTTAAGTGCTTGTGAAACAGGCTATGGGAAATATGAAAGAGGAGAAGGTGTATTGAGTCTAGGTCGAGGTTTTATGTATGCAGGCATTCCTAGTATAGCTATGACGCTTTGGCCTCTCAATGACCAAGCAAGCGCAAGATTAATGACAGATTTTTATAATAACCTTTGTGCAGATTTGTCTATAGATGAAGCTATGCAAAAGGCTAAAATTGATTATATCAATGGCACAAAAGGGCGTTCTGCTCATCCCTATTTTTGGGCGAGTTTTATCACTCTAGGAGATTATATGCCAATAGAAATCGCTCGGCAAGGATTTTGGGTAAACTATGGATGGTATGTAGGCGCAGCTGTTTTGGCCTTGTTAATTCTAATAGTAGGAATACTTAAACGCAAAAAATGATCGTTATAGGGGGATGGATTTAAATCGTAACCCTCCTTATTTCTCATCGAACCAGTATTATATATGGAAGATATTTTAATGGAGATTCTATTTTTGAATCGAGTTACTTATGGTTATACTTCGGAAGCTTTTCAAGAGTTTAGAGAAAAAGGCCCAGAAGCTTATATAGAAGAACAATTGAACCCAAAAGAGGACGATGATCCTATCTTAAAACAAAAGCTCAAAGAGCTGAGAGTTCCAATTAAGTATGAAGCTAAGGGCAGGAAAGTTAATGAAAAAAGACCCTTAGATTTGCTTGATGTCTCAATGGAAAAACTTTGGGAGATTGCTAAAAAAGAAAAAAGCCTACCTCACCAAGAAAAAATGTGGCCAGCTATGCAAGTAGCCGCTGCTACATGGATGCGAGCCATACATAGCAAATGGCAGCTCAAAGAGATTTTAGTGGAGTTTTGGCACAACCATTTCAACGTAAGTATTGATGCTGATGAACGGATTGCTATAGCTTTCCCTTTTTATGATAGAGAGGTGATTCGAAAGCATTGTTTAGGCAATTTTAGAGAGTTTTTGGAGGCCGTAGCTACTAGTCCTGCTATGTTGTATTATTTAGATAATGCCGTAAGTAAGGCAAGCCCTGCCAATGAGAATTATGCTAGAGAATTGTTTGAACTGCACACCTTAGGGGCTGATAACTATCTTAATCATTTGTACAATAGATGGAAAGAGGTGCCTGGAGCAACAGAAGGTAAGCCAGAAGGCTATATAGATGAAGATGTATATGAGGCGGCAAGAGCTTTTACGGGTTGGACAGTAGCAGATGGTTCTAAAGATTACATGAAAAATTCGGAGCTGCCCAATACAGGAGCCTTTCACTATTATGATGGTTGGCATGACAACTATCAAAAGCGAGTTTTAGGGACCGAGTTTGCACCCAACCAAGGCCCAATGGCAGATGGCCGAAAGGTCTTGGATTTAGTGGCTTATCATCCTGGTACAGCTCAGTTTATATGCAAAAAATTATGTAGAAGATTAGTTGCGGATAATCCACCTCAAAGTCTTATAGACAAAGCCGCTAAGGTTTGGATAGCAGAACAAAAATCGCCAGATCAAATCAAAAAGGTGGTTAAAGCTATTCTGACAGACAATGAAATTGGGGCATATTTAGGAAAGAAACTCAAGCGACCTTTTGAGTTAGTTACCTCTTGTATTAGAGCTACTCAAACAATCTTGACTCCTAACCAGAAGTTGCAATGGATGATGAATGCTATGGGCTATCAACAATTCACCTGGCCTACACCTACAGGTCACCCAGATACAGCAGATTATTGGCTCAATTCTAATATGGTGCTTGGTCGATGGAATATTATACCCAACTTATTACAAGAAAACTGGCATAAATTAACAGAAGTAGATCTAAAAGCCCAAATGCCTAAAGAGGTGAAAACTTGCCAAGAAATTGTTGAGTTTTGGGTCAAACGAATTTATGGTCGACCTCTAGAAGACAAAACAATACTGCGTCTAACCAATTTTATGGCAGCAGGAGGAGTAGAGGATGAAGAGCCTTTTGGCGAAGAGAGAGAGTTGGAAGAGCGTTTGTATAGTTTAGTTGCATTAATCATGATGGTTCCTGAATTTCAATATAGATAGTTATGAATAGACGAAAATTTTTGGTGGGTTGTGGAGCTGGTATAGCTTTGAGCAGTCTAAGTGGTCTACAAAGCTTTGCTTATTTGCCAGACAATCCAGAAAAACAGAACGAAGATAAAGATATAGTAGTCATCATCTTTCTGAGAGGTGGTTGCGATGCGTTGAATCTAGTGGGGCCTGTTGGTGACCGATTCTATGCAGATGCTAGAGGCAAAGGTATGCGAGTGGATGAGAATGGTTTAGACTTAAAAAATGGTCTAGATGGATTTGATTTCAAACTACACCCTAGAGCTAAAGCACTCAAAGAGATTTATGATAGTGGACAAATGGGGATAATCCATGCTTGTGGATTGCCTAATGGAACACGTAGTCATTTTGATGCAATGAGCATGATAGAGCGAGGAATTATAAAAAAACAAGGAGGCCATGAAGGCTGGTTGGCACGTTATCTTCGTTATAATGAACCTAATGGCCAATTGCCAGCAGTAGCTTGTGGAAATAGTTTGCCTGATTCTTTCTTGGGTAGCAATATTGCAGCTTCTATTAATAAACTCAAAGAGTTTAACCTGCATACTGACCCTAGAATATTTGGAATATTGAGAAATCTATACAAAGGAGATACTCCTCTAGATTCAGTCGCTCAAACAACTCTAAGAACTATAAAAGCAATAGACAAAAAGTTGCCTAAAAAGAGCAATGGGAGAGTAGAAGACTATCATCCAGAAGCAGATTATCCGATGGACTGGTCGATTAGAGGATTTAGTGAATCATTGCAAACCTTAGCACAACTCATCAAAATGGATATGGGGGTGCATGTAGCGAATGTAGATTTTGGAGGTTGGGATACTCATGACGGGCAACCTTATATTTTCCCTAGATTAGTAGAAGGACTGTCTAAGGCTGTAGCTGCTTTTTACAATGATTTGCATAGCTATCATAAACGATTAACAGTTGTAGTGATGTCTGAGTTTGGAAGACGCTTAAAATCGAATAAGAGTAATGGCACTGATCATGGTCATGGCGGCGTTGCTATGGTTTTGGGAGGCAATGTAAAAGGTGGAAAAATGTATGGCTCTTGGCCTGGTTTGGCTACAGATCAGCTAGATAATGGAGTAGACCTAAAAGTGACTACAGATTATAGAACAATCCTATCAGAAGTGCTACAGCAGCGTCTTAATGCTCAAGATTTGGACAAAATT
Source organism: Aureispira sp. (assembly GCA_024222455.1). Lineage (GTDB taxonomy): Bacteria > Bacteroidota > Bacteroidia > Chitinophagales > Saprospiraceae > JAAEPD01. Next base: position 16,443 of record JAAEPD010000161.1, on the reverse strand, counting down.
TTCCCAGGATTTGATGATTATAAGCCTCTAGGCTTTGTATAGTAGTATAAAAGGCAGCTTATTTTATTAATAAGCTGCCCTTCTATTTTTTGAGGGTAGTACTTATGCTTGAGGTGGTTGTGGAGTATAGAAAAACTCCTCTTTTACAATTTTACCATCTTTGACTGTGAACATACACAACTCATCCATATCTACAGGACCAGGCATACCTTTCATTGTCATGTTCATTTTCATAGAACAAGAGAAAAAGTTTTCGGCAACAATAGGATCAGACACTTCGCTTTTGTGCATAGTTTCTATCATTTCTTGGAATTTTTGCCCTTTTTGCGCCAATGCTTCTAAACCTTGTGCCGTACGATTTGGAACACCTTCTGGCTCTATACTCAATGCATCTTGAGCATACAATTCTTTGTGTGCTTGTTGATAATTTCCAGTTCTACAGATTTCTACCAAGCGGTTTGCTACTTCTTGCGTTGTCATATAGTATTAATGTTTTAAACAGATTAAGTAATTAAGAATCTGATGTAAATATAAACTAGGCTTATGACAACAGTATGTCAGTAGGATTTGAGACAGTGAATTTTTTTTATAAAAAGTATAAAAAAGAAAATTTTTATTGCAAATCAACAATCTTATCTGCTTCACGAATACCGCTCAGATAAGCGCCATGTACTGTGCCTCTATATTCACGTTCTGTATGCTCTCCTGCAAAAAAGAGTTTGTTCTCAATTTCTTCTGCTAAGTAGTCGAATTCACTAGAAGTAGCCCCAACAGGTACAAATGAATAAGCTCCAAAGGTATGAGGCTGCTGTGCCCATTTTGTTCTGAGTAGACTGCTAGGTTCTGGAATGTCAGAGCCATAAATAGTTCGTAGTTGAGTCATGATTTCGTTGATGATTTCGCTGTCCGTCATTGACTCTGTGGCTAGAGCATAATCCCCAAAAGCAAAAGTCATTAAGGCATTATTCGAACTATATTTATTAACATTCAAAAAGTAATTAAATTTACCTTTGGTATTTGGAGTGAAACCAATGTATTGAAGCTTTTTATCCCAAAAAACAGATGGCCAAACCAATATAAACTTATTAACAGTCCCCATTTTAATTCGATCAATCGCATTGAGTTTGGGTGTAGGAAGACTTGGCGAAAATGAGATAATATTATTTTGTAGAACACCTAAAGGCACAGAAACCAAGACATAGTCTGCATTTAGGGCTTTGCCATTAGCAGTTACTTTTATAGAGCTATTGCTGTAGTCAATAGCTTTAACTGTTGTATTGAGTTGAATGTCTAAATCTTTAGAAATATAGTTGGTTAATAAATCATAACCATTTGTGGCAATACAGTCTGCACCATTAAAGTTATCATCATCATCAAAATAGCCAGAAGATAGGACAGCAATATCACTGCTTGTATCAAATTCGAGATAAACAGAGAGCATATATTTCCAAAGCTCATCATCAACTTTATTAGGGTATAAGTTATTTAAAACAGTTTTAAAGCTATCTGTAGTGTTTCCTGCATTCCGTACCGCTTTTACAGCCTTTCTGAACTCAGCTTCAGCTTTATCAAAGACCTTGTCTGTATATTGTTTTCCATTTTTATCGTAGATCTCTACATCCTCATCATCCGTAACAATAGATTCTATTCCTGCCTCCTTAGCTAAGGCAGTAATTGGATTTCTTTTGATCCCATGTATCCAACTAGCTCCTTTGTCAAAAGAAAAGCCGAGACTGCGGTCTGTACAAATTCTTCCTCCTACTTTGTTTTGAGCTTCCAAAACCAAGACAGTAAATCCTTTTTGCTGAAGTTTATGGGCGGCCGCTAAACCAGAGATGCCAGCTCCAACTACAATAACAGTTTTCCCGTTGGGGGCTAATTGTTCATCCTTTTTTGTACAGGCGGATAAGAAGGGAGGGATGATAAGGGTTAATGATAAATTAGAGGCTGTTTTTAGAAAATCTCTTCTTTGCATAGTTAGGTGATTCTAGAGCCATTTATTGATTTGATACTGTCGTTTTTTCTCTTCTTTGTAAGGGCGTTTTCCATATAAGTTAAAAGAAACTGTTACGCCCCAAACTAAGTAACCATCAGTATTGTTAGAGTTTCCTCTACGGGTGCCAATTCTATCCTCAGAAGGTAGTCCTGTGTATTCTTCTGTTCTATTAGATAGTGCTACAGCTAATTCGCCATTTGCAGCAAGTTCTTTGGGAGGAACATAGATCGTGCTTACATCATCTATATAGTCTGTAAAAGTAAAGCGATAACCAATATCTAAACCAATATTGATACGCCCACCAAGGTTATATTTAAGGCCAAGGACAATAGGAATAGCAGGTTGAAAAAGCTTATAGTGCTTTTGTCTTGGATATTGTTCTAAGCCTTGCCCTTCAGTACCTAAAGGTTGTAGCTCTATCCATTTTCCATCATATAAGGTAGTAGGGTTGAACCAAAATAAGCTAACTCCAACGCCTATATATGGCGAAAAAGATTGCCCCTTTTTTTGGGGGATAAATGGGGCTAAATTGATCTCTTGAATAAGACTAACTTCTGTTATCTTACTCCTAAAACTGAGGTTACGTTCTCTAATTTCCTTTTTTTGAGAATCGGTATCTTTAGCTTCTAAAGTACCATGCTGAAAGCCAGCACGAATAGTAAAGTGTGGATGTGCATGATAGCGAACCATGGCACCAATAGAAAAACGGGTGTTAATGAAAATAGCAGAAGGATGTACATCTCCATTGAAACTAACAGCACCACCCAATCCTCCAATTTCTACAAACTGGGCATGAATAGGATTGACTAAAAAAGATGTAATAAATGCAAGGATTAAGAATCTCATTAGTGATTCAATTATCTAAAAAAAGCGCAGAGTTTATCAATAACTCTACGCTTGTAATATTTTTTTTGAAATAAGTCTACTTTCTAAAACTGAGCACTTTTACATCCAGCTTTACGCTTACGACGTTTGCGTGCGCCTGCCAAACCATTGTCTATGAAGTTATAAGAAACAGTAAGGTTAGTTATCAAGAAAGCATCATTTGCTTTGTCACCTCTATTCAATCCACGTTGGTTAACAGCTTGCTGGTATTGATCTTCTGTAGGGAAATCTACACCAAATTGGCCACCTAAACTTTCTACAATATACTGATAAGTACGATCAGCCATCAATTCTTGTTCAGATTTGCCTCCAAAAGAAGCACCTGCAGGACTTTCATATGGTGTTTGATCATAAAGAGAAGTAGGAGGATTAGTAAATAAATTTACGGCATAAGTTTGACCTACATCATCAATATAGTCTGTAAAGGTAGCACGGAAACCAACCTCAAAACCTAAGTTGATATGACTGTGTACAGCTACTTTTACACCTAATCCCATTGGGACAGCTACTTGAGTAGTAGAGTATGTTTTACGCTCTGGAAATTCAGGTAAACCTTGTCCTTCTGTGTTGTAAGGCTTTACTTCAACCCATTTGCCTTCAAGAGCAGGATCGAAATGTTTTACCTTAGGGTTGTAGTTAAACACAGATATACCTAAGAATACATAAGGAGAAAATACACGCTCCAAACTGCGTGGTTGGTAACCCATAAGATTACATTCAGCCATAAATCCTACTTCGATAAGATGTGATTTGAAATGTAGGTTACGCATATTATTAGCAGCATTTTTAGAGTCTTTGTCATCTCCAGAAAGGTTGCCGTAATTGCCTTGTAGTCTAAGGCTAATATATTTTCCAATATTATAACGAAGAAATATTCCTCCCGAAAAATGTAAATGTTTATAGTGGAAAGTACTACTCACCAATTCACCAAAGTAGTTACTGATACCTACAGCACCACCTACTTCAAAGTGGTTATGTCCCCAGCTATATTGAGCTTTAGAGCCAAAGCTAAAGGAGAAACAAAATATGGATATTATTAGTAGTTTTTTCATAATGGAAACGGTTATTTAGTTTTAGCTTTATCGCTATTAAAATAGTATTGGTTATTTAATTTAAACACAGATAAATAGGTCTGTCAAAATTATACTTAAATCATGACAGTCTTATACTTAACGTAGATATGATAAGTTAGGGTATTTTTAGTACAAAAAAAAATAAACAAATGGTTAAATTCTTACAAATTAGAAAATATGATTATTTACTAACAATCACAGTATCACGATCATAGGATAAAGATGTGAAAACACCTTGACCTCCATCTATATTAGTTAAAATAGTCCCTGGCTGTCCAAAAGGATTGCCATTATTGCTTTGAGCATCACGAGCCGTTTCTAAATAATCATGATATGTTTTATCAATATGATAAATTGTTGCAATGAGTGTGTCACCTTCTGAAAACTTGTAAGAAGTCCCCAGCGCAACCAATTTTCCATTAAAAAATCGAGCATCATCAATCACAGCATCAAACTCAGGATTATTGGCTGTAGGAGGAAATGTTGAGTTATCTGCCAATTCGCCTTCATGTAGCATTAGTCTATAAAAATTAACTTGACTGCCATCATCTTGAGCACTAACCAAAGCATAAGCTTCTTCTCCTGCCTCATCAAACTCTGTCTTGATTTCGGTGAGTGGTACAGGTGGCAAAATACGAGTAACTGCTGTTGCTACACGATTATTGATGTGATCGTGGATTTCTAGCTTGAAATCACTATTATAATCTTTAGGACATATTTTAGTAGAGCCATAGTTGGCAAAGCGAGTGTTTAGCAAAATAGGGTAGTTGATAGGGATACTTAAAGTACTATCATCACAGCTACCAGGTAGATATATGGAGGCTTCTGTTAGAGTGTCTCGAACACCATTATGCTCAATTACTACAGTTGCTCCTTGTACAAATGGACAAGCCTGTAGATTCTCAAAATAACTCTTAGTTTCGGTAAGAATGACTCGATAAGGTTGGCCTGGTTGCAAATAGCATTCTACAACTAGTTCCTTTTCTATTTCAGGAAGTTCAATATCTATATCACGCTCAAAACTATCACAACTAAGCACAAGCCCTGCTAAAATAGAGATTAGAATAAAATTGATAAATTTATACATTATAATGAAGATTAAATTTTCTTTGATTAAAATGACTTTAGAATACTTAAAGCATGTTCTTAGTTAAACTTAAAATTCCAAGTTATAGAAGGAATAATAGGGAATAAGGAAACAACTTTAGCCTGTAAGTTTGTTGGCAGCTGAGAGTCTGGATTTCCATATTCTGCATCGATGTACATGAAGAATGGGTTCCGACGATTGTATACATTAAACACACTAAAGGTTAAGTCACTTGAGAAACGTTTTTTCTTAAGTGGAAATAGCTTCCAAACTAAACCTATGTCTAAGCGATGATAAGCAGGCATTCTAAAACCATTGCGTTCTGTATATATTGGTGTGAAATTGAATGAATTTTCTCCTGTGATATCGGCAGAAATGTATCTTCCTACTGGTAGCGAAATAGCATTACCAGTACCATAAACAAAGGCAGCACTAAGCGTAAGAGGGAATTTAGGTTTAGTCCAAGGAATATCCCACATTAGCACTGCTGAAACATCATGACGACGATCATAACGAGGATGATAAGCCTTGCCATCCATAATATCTGGAAACTCACGCCATGTCCAAGATAGGGTATAGCCAATCCAACCTCTGATGTCCCCCATTTTCTTTTCTATATAGAATTCTCCACCATAACCATAACCCTTGCCAAACACAAATTCAGCATCAAGGTTATCATTAACAAAGAGTTGAGCACCATCTCTAAAATCTATTTGTTGGTGCAACCATTTGTAATAACCTTCTGCAGATATAAAGAAATCTTTGCCCAAAGCCCAAGCAACACCACCTGATACTAAATCAGAGGATTGAGGCTTCACTACCTTTGTAGAGGGATACCAAACATCAGTAGGTAAGGAAGCTCCAGAAGTAGAAACTAAGTGAATGTACTGATACATTCTAGCATAATTAGCTTTAAGTGCAACATCTTCATGCACATTAACCTTGATTGCAGCTCTTGGCTCTACACCAGCATAAAATTGCCCCTCATTTGTGAAACCACTTAAGCGAACACCTCCATTGACAGTTACTTTTTTAGATATTTGCCAATCATCAGAGATATAGACTGCAAATTCGCCAGCATGATAAAAATTACCCTCATCAAAATTGAAAGAATTATCATCATTAGCAGCTTGGAAACGGTTGACCTTGAAACGATGGTAAATGCCATTAGCTCCAAAGCGGATATCATGTTTTTCTAGAGGTTTCCACATGAATTCTGTTTTGAGATTCATATCTCGGATACCAGAACCCAATTTTATATCAAAATCGTCAAAACTATTTTTGATGTCATATAAGTAGTCAGAGAAAGTGAACGCTGTATTCATGAACAGCTTAGGTGATACAATATGATTCCAACGTAGAGTGCCTGTGATATTACCCCATTCAAAATTGAAGTTGATGGCATCATTTTTAAACCCAAACAGATCTCGCCCAAAATAACCACTCAAAAAGAGGCGATCTTTAGAGCCTAAATCATAGTTCATTTTTACATTGATATCATAAAAACTATAGTCTGGAATAGGACTCCAGTTTTCATTGTCCTTGTTGGCTTCATTGATTATTTTAGTAAAGAGATCAACATAGGTACGACGACCAGATAGGATAAAAGCACCTTTACTTTCCTTATTCTTAATCTGTTCAGGACTGCCAAGCGGTCCTTCAACCGTCAACCGAGAAGAAATAAGCCCTAACCCTCCAGTCAGTGCAAATTTCTTACGATTTCCCTCACGCATATAAACATCAATTACAGAAGATAACTTTCCTCCATATTTAGCAGGAAAGCCTGATTTGTAGAGTTTAACATTGCTAAGGGCATCTGAGTTGAAGGTACTAAAGAACCCAAATAAGTGACTGGGGTTATACACAGGAGCTTCGTCCAATATAAATAAGTTTTGGTCGCTACCTCCACCACGAACATACAAGCCAGAAGATCCTTCTGTCCCAGATTGTACACCTGGTTTTAGCTGAAATATTTTGATAATATCTACCTCACCCAAAAAAGCTGGGATTTCCTTGGCTTCTTTTACCGTAATCTCATCCACACCCATTTGGGTAGAGTTTAGCTTTTCTCGATTAGAATTGGCTGTTACAGTCACTTCCTCTACATCTATCCCTGTTCCTAGCTCAATATCTAGTGTACGAGCACTATCCAAGTAGAATTTAAAAATTTTGGGCTGTAACCCTATGTAAGAAAAGGTAATCAAGACAGTATCTTGGGGGAGCGTAATCGAATAAATACCATATTCATTGGTAATAGTACCTGAGCTTCCGTCGCCAATAATAACATTGACCCCAATGAGTGTTTCACCAGTTTCTTTTTCTTTGATTGTGCCACTAATAGTATGCTTTTGAGCAAAGGCTATACTCATAGAAAATACACAAAGGAATAGTGTTCCTAACAAGTGTTTTTTGGACATGTTGGTAGTAGAGTTTAGAATGTTATCTTTTGTTATTGATAGGTTGGTTCTTAATAAGGAATTTGAACAATTGTTCAATTGTTGCAAAAGTACAAAAACCTATAAAATAAATAAGCGAGATTCAAACATTTTGTTCAAATCTCGCTTTATTTTAACAAGCTTAGTAGCTAATTATCTTACCATTCGCTTACTTCGTCATCATTATCATCATCGTCAGTATCATTTTTCTCTACAGTAGTAGAGTCATTGTTTTTGTTGTAATCGATGTATTCATCACTATCTTTATCATAACGACGAGAATACTCTTCGTAGTCATAATCAGGCATTAATTCTGTTTTGATGTGATCTATAACATCAGTCAAACTGGCAAGAAAACGGTTGAAATCTTCTTTGTATAAAAAGATCTTGTGACGAGAATAGCCATCATCTTCAAAGCGACGAGTGCTCTCTGTCATTGTGATATAGTAGTCGTTTCCCTTAGTTTGACGTACATCAAAAAAGTACGTTCTTCTTTTCCCTGCTTTCACTTTTTGAGAATACACACTCTCAAAACGCTTATCCTTATTATCAAATCCCACTTTTAAAATGTTTTATATGAACAGATACAAAAAATATTAATACGCAAAGCAAAAGTAATGATTTCAATGTTAAATATGCAAATTCTATAAATAAATTTTATTGGATTTTTGATGAATACTAATTCTAAGTGAAATAGCCTAGAGTAGGGGTTTTAGTTGTTGATAGTTACGTTGTTGTGGGTTGGGTGTTCGCTTTAAGTGTTCAATCAAGTAGTTGGGGGGCTCAATAAATTAGTAGATAGCTGATATAATAATCCATGTGTTTTTAGTTTGATAATGCTATTTTTGAGTTAAAATGATTTGACTATGATTCATTCTCAATTAAGATTAATTGCTTTAGAAGATGCTCCAGCTTTTCTAGATTTAATAGAAAAAAATAGAGCTAGATTACAACCTTATTTTCCTGTAAGCACTATAAAAATAAAGGATTTAGCATCAGCAGAAGATTATATCACCCAAAAAATACGGCAAGCTGGTGAAAGAACCTTGTATTGTTGGGTGATGGAGGGTTTGGAGTCTCATCAACTAATAGGTGTTTGTTTTATTAAAAGTATAGACTGGAGAGTGCCTAAATGTGAGTTAGCTTATTATGTAGGGCAAAAGTTTGAAAAGAAAGGATTAAGTTCTAAAATGGTTAGAGAGGTTTTAAACTATTGTTTTGATGAACTGAAGATGGAAAAGGTGTTTTTGCGGATTGATCCTAAAAATATAGGAAGCCAAAGAGTAGCTATCAAAAATGGTTTTGAGCAGGAAGGTTATTTACACAATGAATTTAGAACAGGAACAGGAGAATTGATAGATGTTTTGTATTTTGCTAAACTTAGAGAAGTTAAATAATAAAGCCCAGAAATATTGGAAAAAATAGAAGGAAGCATAGAGCACATCTCTTTTCGTAATGAAGATAATGGTTTTACTGTTGCTAAAATGTTGGAAACAGGCAAAACAACACTAACTATTGTAGTTGGAGTCATGATGGGGGTGCAAGTTGGCGAAATTCTAGTTTGTACAGGCAACTGGAAAACGGACAAACGGTTTGGGGTGCAATTTGATGTCAAAAATTTTGAGGTAAAGGTGCCTTCTACTGTTCAGGGTATTGAAAAATATTTAGCTTCTGGTTTGATTTCTGGAATAGGAGCAACCTTTGCAAAGCGTATAGTCAAACGGTTTGGGGTAGATACTCTGGATATTATAGAAAATGCACCAACTCGATTATTGGATGTAGAAGGTCTAGGTAAAAAAAAATTAGAACGTATTCTAAATTCGTGGAAAGATCAAAAAAATATTCGGAATGTAATGTTGTTTTTGCAACAATATAATGTTTCTCCTGCCTATGCTCAACGTATTTTTAAGCAATATCAACAAGAAAGTGTCCAGAAGGTAAAAGAAAACCCCTATCGTTTGGCTAGTGATGTAGTTGGAATTGGGTTCAAGAAAGCAGATGAAATAGCTAAAGCTATGGGCATTAGCCAACAATCGCCAATGCGCCTAGATGCTGCTATTGAATATAACTTATTGCAACTAGCTAAATCTGGGCATACTTGTTATCCGTTAGAAGAGTTTATGGAAGCAACTGCTACCAAGCTGCATGTGGCTGCCACAGAACTGGAGGAGCGGTTGACCACTTTGGTGTTTAATAAAAAGATTATAATAGAATCTATACAAGATGGAAAAGGGAGACGGAGCTTTATTTGGGCTAAACTTTATTATCGTTTTGAACAGCAAATAGCCGAAGAAATTGAGCGTCTCAAGAGCTTTCCACCTAGATCTAAGGTTTTTAATTTAGATGAAATAGGGGATATTACTCAGAAAATGGGGATAGTCTTGGCCGAGCAGCAAGAAATGGCTGTACAACAGAGTTTGCAATCCAAAATACACATTATAACAGGAGGACCTGGCACTGGAAAAAGCACTATTACGAATGTAGTTGTCCAGCTTTTTAAGAAGAATCAGTTCAAAGTATTATTGGCTGCACCTACAGGACGGGCAGCGAAACGGTTGTCTGAAATAACAGGGGAGGAAGCTCAAACCTTGCACAGTTTATTGTCTTTTGATTTTGGAATTAGGGGCTTTCGCAAAAATTATTTGGACCCTTTGGAGTGTGATGTGCTTATTGTGGATGAATCGAGTATGATAGATAGTTTTCTGATGGATGGTTTGTTGAGAGCAATATCAGATCATACACAATTAGTTTTGGTTGGGGATATAGATCAATTACCAAGTGTAGGAGCTGGAAATGTACTTAAAGATCTGATGGATTCGGGTAAAATAGATATGACTCGGTTGACCGAAATATTTAGACAAGCAGTCAATTCCAGGATTGTTATTAATGCTCACAAAATCAATCAAGGTGTTTTTCCAAATGTTGAAATTGATAAGCAGAGCGATTTTTTCTTTATAAAAGAACATAGTCCCGAAAAAATTAACAACACCATAATTAGTTTATTATCTGGTCGATTGAAAAAAGCTTATGGCTTTCATCCTCTCAAGGATATTCAATTGATCAGTCCTATGAACAAAGGTGAATTGGGGACTCAACGACTCAATCAGTTGATGCAAAAAGCATTAAACTCCGGAAAAAAAGGAAAGGATACTGTAGAACGTGGACAAATTACTTTTAGGGTAGGAGATAAGGTGATGCAGATTCGAAATAACTATGATAAAGAAGTTTTTAATGGGGATATTGGTTACATAAAACGAATCTCCTCAGAAGATAAACTCTTGGTAGTTAATATTGATAAAAACGATGTAGAATACCAATTCTCAGAATTGAATGAGTTGGAATTAGCCTATGCAGTCTCTGTACACAAATACCAAGGGAGTGAAAGTCCTTGTATTATCATGCCTATTCATGAACAGCATTATCGATTGTTGTACCGAAATCTTCTGTATACTGGTATCACTAGGGGCAAAAAACTAGTCGTCTTGATTGGTACTAGCAAAGCACTTAATATTGCTATTCAAAATAATCATGTAAACAAACGATATACAGGACTCAAACAAGCCCTTGATCCTGAAAACAGTACAGGTTTACCAGTCATAAAAGTAGTACCAATGTTAGGTTCTGCAGGTTATGAAGATTGGGTTGCAGAGCATTTTCCAGAAGTAATAAGTGAATAGGTGAATGTTGTCAGTCATTAATAATCTAAGCACAAGCTGTTGCTGCACGAGATTTAGCTCTTTTTAAACGCATTTTTATAGCACTCTCTGATTTGTTTAGCATTTTTGAAATATCACGAATAGACATTTCTTGTAGGTACTTCATTTCTAGTATGTTACGATCTGTAGAAGATATCCCACCTAAAGCTTTTTGTAATACTTGGAGCACACTTATATCTGTATAGTAATTTGGCTCTTCTACCATTTCAGTCAATCCCTCTAGTTGATACTCTGCAGCTTGATAAGACCTTTTATTTTTGCGGATAAGATCAATGCAATAATTTTTAGAAATACTCATGATCCAACTTGAAAACTTTTGGCCTTCTCTAAATTGTGAAATATTGATGAATACTTTTGTGAATATATCTTGAGTTGCATCAGCAGCTTCTGCTTCATTTTTTAGTATAAAGTAGCACTTGCGATAAACTTTATCTGCATAACGGTCATAAAGCTCTGCATAGAATGCATCTTGTTGTGTAGCTATAAACGCTTGAACTAAATCGTTGTCAGTTAATTTCTTACTAGGAGTTTTTGTAAAAATGCTTAACGTATTCATTTGTGGTTATTTTTTAAAGTAATAATAGTATAAGTAGTCACAATAAGGATTAAAAAAAATAAATTTTGTTATTTAATTGTGACTATCTTAAATACAAAAGCGTGCCAACTTTTATAATAGTGCTGATATGAGCCCAGAAAGTCCCTAAAACCGAGCTATTAAGGTTTTGGGAGGTAGATGTATATACATGGGTTTTTCCCGGAAATGGAAAGTTGTTTCAAAATTGGGCTATAAAATGGGTGTGCTAATGATTATAATATGTAAGTTATTTTGTTTTGTGACACTTGATATGATGAATTAGGGAGGTCTATTTTAAACAAAATTGACTGTTTTTATAATGTTACATCAATACACAATATTTTTTGAGTAAAAAAAAAGAGACTACCCAAATTAATTGGATAGCCTCTTTGATTATTTTATTCTAAGCTTAGATTCTAGAACTTAACAACTCTTTCATTCAAACGAGTGCCATTCTCTAATTGTAGATTCAACAAATAAATACCATTAGTCAAGCGACTCATATCCAATTGGATAGTTTGTCCTTCTTGGATTTTTAGTAATTCTTGTTGGATAGTCTGTCCTGCAGTATTCAGCAACTGTAAGTTTACAGTTTCTTGAATACCTTCCAAACGGATATTCACGATATCCTGTACTGGATTAGGATAAACGGTCATGTTGATTGCTGTGGTTGCCTCTTCCAAAGAACTCATTTCTAGTTCTTTTTCAGGAGTTTCGATAACTTGTTCCTCAGCTGCAGAGGTGTTTTCGTCTACAGTAGTCGGATTGTTGTTGGCCATAGTTTTAGCAGTACTGACAGCATCTTCATAACAACCTAGTTCTACCGTTGCACCATTTTGGCGAGTAGTATAAGCCAAGTCTAAGGAATAGCCTGCAGGCAATAGACCATTAGAGCCAGCAGCAACAGCTGGAGAAGCTCCTTGTAATTTGTAATCGTCATTAACAGCATCTACAAACATAGGGTCTGTAGCAAACATATTGTTGCCACCATCTATAGTTCTAGCAGGTAATACACCACTTTTTAGATTGCAATATTGGACTGTTGCTTCGTTGGCATAATTGTATAATGGAGCCCCAAAGTCCCAGATAATACTATTTTGTACTGTAATTGTAGCACCTCCATTCCCATTGTAAATACTAGTTCCTATATTATCTGCAAAGGTACAGTTGGTAATTACAGAGTTGTTGTTTCCTCCTTGGTAAGTGCTATTGTTAATAGAAGATCCTGCCGTACTGGTGTTTTCGAAAAACAAACAACCTGTAATGGTAGCATTGACTGCTCCATTATAGTTAGATATGTTTGAAATAGCACCACCGTAGGTTCCCTCATTCCATCTGAAAATACAGTTTTGAAGTGTTGGACTAGAGTTGCCTGAATTCATGCCATTATTGGATAATCCACCACCACGATTGTATGGGAATGGCGTTCCATTAGCATTTCCATACTCTACAATCAAACCATCTAAAGTTGTTGTGGTATCTGTGTTTTGCAAACGCACTACATTATAACTGTTGTCGCTAGGATCGCCTTGAGCACCTAAATCCCCACTTAATATAGTTGGATTAGTAGCCCAATCACGTTGGCTGAGTTGGCCTTCACCACCTGCAAAACCTCCATAAACCTTTACACCACTAGCTATTTCAAAACTTATGGTACGATCTGCATTTCCTGTAGGCATATAGGTTCCTCCTGCCACCCAAACACTTGAGCCAGAATTTGCTGCATCTAAACCTGCTTTTAGAGAAGTATAGGCATCTGTCCAAGACGTGCCATTATTAGCCCCAGCAGCTAAATGATTTACATAGATAATCGCAGGACTTGCAGCAGCCTCGGTAGCTCCTAAGTCTACAGTAATGTTTACGATTCTTGTTCCTCCTAACAAATCAGAGGTGTAGTCTACTGGGAGAAGACCATTAGAACCTCTATTTACTGCTGTCGAAAATGGTTTTAAGGCATAATTATCATTAGTAGCATCTACAAACTGTGGATAAGTTGCAAAACTGTTGTTGCCTCCATCTGTAGTTCTAGCAGGCAATGCGCCACTTTTTAATAGACAATATTGCACTGTTGATTCGTTGCCATAGTTGTATAATGGAGCACCAAAATCCCAAATAATACTGTTTTGGATAGTAATGGTAGCCCCTCCATTGGAATTATGAATACTTGTACCTACATTATCCGCAAAAGTACAGTTGGTGATGACAGAACTGTTGCTTCCTCCTTGATAGGTGCCGTTGCTAATAGCTGATCCAGATGCACTAGTATTTTCATAGAATAAACAACCTGTGATTGTGGAATTTACTACACCATTAAAGTTAGACATGTTTGAAATAGCACCACCGTAGGTTCCCTCATTCCATCTGAAGATACAGTTTTGGAGCGTTGGGCTAGAGTTACCTGAGTTCATACCATTATTTGCAATCCCACCTCCTCGATTATAAGGATAAGCACTACCATTGGCATTTCCATCTTGAACAATTAAACCATCTAAAATCAGTGAAGAAGGAGCATTCCTTAGGTAGATAACATTATAACTATTGTCACTATTATCACTTTGAATACCTAAGTCTCCGCTCAAAATTGTTTGATTCATCATAGGGATTGACACTCCACCACCTGTTGGGTAACCTCCTCGGATAACAATATCTTTATTAATATAAAAAGTAGCTTCACGACCTGTAGTCGTAGTTCCCATAGTATCTTTTGAAGGCAGATAGGTGCCTTGTGCTATTTTTAAAGTATCACCTATAGCTGCAGAATCTATTGCTTCTTGCAAAGAGGTATAAGCATCTGCCCAACTACTTCCATTATTTGCTCCTGTGGCATTGATATCTACATAAATTATAGGTAATAGTACAGGTTCACTCATCTTATGAATAAAAGCATCGTCAAAAGAAGCCCCATCTAATTTAAGAGAATCTTGGCTAGGGTCAAAGTCTACAATCCCTGTAAATTGCCCCACCGTATATATATTATTCATAGGATCTACATAAATATCATTTCCTTTTGCACCATAAGCACCACCTACTAAATGATGTCCCCATGCTAGTTCACCCATAGCATCTAGTTTTAATACAAAAATTTCATTGTCATTACTTGTTGAGGTAAAGTTTAACGTACCTAACCCTGGATCAAGATCAATCATATCTGTAAAAGAACCTGTTGAATATACATTATTCATAGGGTCAAGGGCTAAGGCGTTAACATAAACCGAATAACTAGCACTTGAGGTAAGTTGTTTAGCCCAAACAAAATTACCAGCAGCATCTAACTTGGATACAAACCCATCAATACTTCCTGTTGGAGTCATATTGACGACAGCACCACTTGGATCAAAATCTGCTGTAACATCAAATCCTCCTGCGATATAAACTCCTCCCGATGCATCGACTTTAACATCTTTGACACTGGAAGCCCCAACATTTTTAGCCCAAACAAAATTACCAGCAGCATCTAACTTGGATACAAAACCATTATAGCCTCCTATTGGAGTCATATTAAAGACTGCACCACTTGGGTCAAAATCTGCTGTCGCATTAAATTGACCAACAGTATAGATATTACCAGCAGCATCTAAAATAGTGGACTCTGCAACAGTACCAGAGGAACTCCCGCCACCTAACTGTTTGGCCCACTGAAAATCTCCTAAAGTATTTAACTTACAAATGTAAGTATCCCATCCAATAGCAGTCATGTTGAAGGTTCCTGGACCTGGGTCAAAATCTACTGTACCACCAAATCCACCAGAAAGATATACATTGCCACTATCATCAACTACCAAGTTTCCTCCTCCAATTTTCTTGGCCCAAACGAAATTACCTGAAGCATCTAGCTTTAAGGTAAAATTGCCATAACCACTTGTTGTCATATTAAATACTCCAGGGCCTGGGTCAAAATCTACTGTACTTTGGAATATCCCTGTAACATAAACATTACCAGCTGCATCTACAGCAATATCATAACCATAGTTTTCTGTTCCTCCCCCCATGCTTTTAGCCCATATTAGATTGCCTAATGCATCTAATTTTTGGACATAGATACTAATATATCCACCATTATCACCTAAGTTAAGGACACCTGGACCTGGGTCTAAATCTGTTGAGGTACCATAATAATAGCCTGTGGTATACACATTACCTGTCGCATCAACAGCAACAGCCTCTGCCGCTTCATAATCATTTCCAACAATTGCTTTAGCCCACTCGAAAGTTTGCGCATTGGCCAGTTGTGTGAAAAAGCACAAACAGGTTATCAATAAAGTAAGTTGTAATTGTTTCATCATTGTTGATTTTTAGATTTAAAAATAGTGTTGGATAATTGTCCGAAAAATGTTTTTGTTCAAAAAAACTATTTATCCTTTTTAATCAAGTTGTACCAATTGAGAATTGGAGTACCAGATAGGTGTCTTTCTAAAAAGGTGATAAATAGGTGCTTTTTGATGTAGTAAAGATAAGGAAGTCGTAGGCCTCAAAATTGCCAAACTTGGCCTCTTTTAGGTCAAAAGGATGTTTGGGGCCTGAAAAGTGCTCGCCAAAAGGACTTTTTATATATAATAATAATGAAGTGATTTAAAAACTAAATGTTAAGTTGAAATATTTTTTAAGAAAAATCATAGCAAAGACTAAATAGTGAGCTTGAATCCAATTTTGAGCAGAAGTTTCAAATCGAATCAACAT